>DAIMGB010000107.1:0-6719 GCA_036724195.1 Thermoleophilaceae bacterium | reverse complement strand
CAGGCCGACGGCCCTTCCACCTTCGAGGGCCTCGAGCAGGCGCTCGGCGAGGGACTCGTGGACAAGGTGGGCTTCACGGGCTCGTCGAGCGTGGGGGCGGAGATCGGGGCCCTCTGCGGGCGCCACCTCCAGTCGCCCTGCCTCGAGCTGGGCGGCAAGAACCCGCTCGTGGTCATGCCCGACGCAGAGCTGGACCTGGCGGTGGAGGGCTCCCTGTTCAGCGGCTTCGGCACGGCGGGGCAGCGCTGCACATCGCTCGGCACGGCGATCGTGCACGAGTCGGTTCACGACGAGTTCATGGAGCGCTTCACGCGCGCCGTCGAGCAGGCGCCGATCGGCGACCCGACCCAGGACGTGCTCTACGGGCCGATGATCCACGAGCGCTTCTGCGATCGCTTCGTCGACTGGCTCGAGCTGATCGAGGACCACCACTCGGTGTCCGGCTCGAGCGCCAGGGGGCGGATCGACTCGGCGAACCCGCGCGAGGGCTTCGTGGGTGACCCGGAGATCGGGCTCTACTGCCACCCGACGATCGTGGACGGCGTGCGCCCGGGCGACGAGCTCTACTCCACCGAGACGTTCGGGCCGATCGTGGGCGTGATGACCTTCTCCGACTTCGACGAGGCGATCGAGCTCGCCAACGGCCACGGCTACGGGCTCTCGGCCGCGATCTACACCACCCACGCAGAGCACGGCTTCCGCTTCCGCGAGCGCTGCTCGGCCGGCATGGTGTCGGTGAACAACTCCACCTCCGGAGCCGAGGCACACCTCCCCTTCGGCGGCAACGGCAAGTCCGGCAACGGCAGCCGCCAGTCGGGCATCTGGGTGCTCGACCAGTTCACCCGCTGGCAGTCGGTGAACTGGGATTACTCGGGCCGGCTGCAGAAGGCCCAGATGGACGTCGCCGAGATCAGCGGCGACCCGGGCTTCCGCCTCGACGCCTGAGGCCGCTCAGGCGGCCCGAACGGCTTCCAGCGCCTCTTCGCGGGTGAGGCCGGTCGCGCGCAGCACGTCCACTGCGATCAGCCGCAGCTGGCCGACCAGGTGGAGCGCCGACAGGTTCGAGGTCTCCTTGAGCACCGCGTTCGCCAGCCCGGCGGCGCGCAGCGCGTGCTCGCGCACGGCGTCCGGCTGGTCGCCCTCGAGGTACTGCTCGAGCGAGCGGAAGGCGTTGGCCAGCTCGCGCAGCCCGGTGGGCAGCTCCTCGGGCGTTGAGTCGTCGAGAGTGATCGCCCGTGAGGCGCCGCGGGCCAGCACCCGCACGTTCGCCGGCGCGAGGCCGATCTCGTGCGCAACCAGCGAGTAGCGCTCGAGGCGGCCGCGGGCCGTCCTGCGGACCGGGGCCAGGCGAGCCGTGTCCAACCCGGCCGCGAGAGCGCTCTCCAGGCTGTCGTGCTCGGGCTCGAGGGCGCTGGTGGCCACGAGCGCCCGCTCTGCCGCGCCGAGGTCGCGGGCCTCGAGCGCGTCGGCAATCTGCTCGAGCGCGGCCGCCAGGCGCTGGAGCAGCGGCTCGGCGCTCGCCCGCACCAGGCTGATCGGGTCGACGGGGAAGAACAGCGAGCCCACCAGCAGGGCCACGCCTGCGCCCACCGCGGCGTCCACGAAGCGCGAGAAGTGGAAGCCGTGGCTGGGCACCTGGATGGTGCATACGAGCACGGCGGAGATGGCTGCCTGCGAGGCCACCAGGGGGCCGCCGCCCAGGGCGGTCGAGACGATCATGGCCAGGCCCGTTACCAGCGCGATCTGCCAGGTGCCCGTGCCGATGCCCGCCACCAGCAGGTCGCCCACGAACACGCCGAGCGCCACGCCGACCCCGATCTCCACCGCGCGCCGGCGCCGCTGGCCCACCGTAAGCCCGAGCGTGACCACCGCGGCGGTGGGCGCGAAGAAGGGCCGCTGGTGGCCCACCAGCTCTGAGGCCGCGAACCACGAGCCGGCGGCGGCGACCGAGGTGTGGAGGATCGGGCGCGCGGTCTCGACCAGGCGCTCGCGGCGGCTGCGGATGCCGGCGCGTGAGGCCTCCGCCGCGTGCTCCATGAGCTCGGCACGCGGCGGCAGTGGGCGCTCGGGCAGCCGCTGCTCCACGCGCCGCCGCAGCCGCCGGCGCCTGGTCCGGGCGTCAGCCATTGCGATACCAGCGCGGGGATACGTTCGGCGGCGGCCGCAGCGCCGCGCGGGCCAGCAGCAGCGACGGCTCCGCCAGCGCCAGCTGGCGCCTGAGCGCGGCGCCGAAGTCGGCGCCCAGGTCGTGGGAGGCGAAGGCGCGCACGCCGAAGGAGTCGGCCATCGCCGTGAAGTCAGGGGTCACGAGGTCCACGCCCACGTGCGGGTCGCCGCGGCGATCCTGGTCGAAGCGGAGCATCCCGTAGCCGCCGTCGTCCACCACCACGGCAGTCAGCGGGATGCGCTCCTGGGCGGCGGTGGCCAGCTCGCCGCAGGCATAGAGGAAGCCGCCGTCGCCGGACACGCTCACCACCGGGCCGGTGCCCGCCAGCGCCGCCCCCAGCGCCTGCGGGAAGGCACAGCCGAGCGTGCCCCAGCCGAGCGGGTAGAGCAGCTTGCGCGGTCCGGACGGCCGGTGGAAGCCGCCGAGCCAGTAGCCGGGGATGCACATGTCGCAGACCACGACGGCCTCGGGCGGCAGCGAGCCGGCCACGACCTCGAGGAACGCCGCCGCCTCTGGGTCGCTCTGGCGCAGGCCGGCCCAAACTCGCTCGCCCAGCTCGTCGAGGCGGCGCGCGAGCGCGTCGAGGCCACCGCGCGGCTTCAGGCGCTCTGTGAGGCGAGGGAGCGTGCGGGCCGCGTCGGCCTCGAGCACGAGGTCGGGCAGGTAGGCCTTCGAGGCGTCCTCGCCGTCGACGTTGATGGACACGAGGCGCGGTGGCTGGGGCATCTGCCAGCCCTGGGTCATCATGCCGTCGAAGTCGCTGCCCACGGCCAGCACGCAGTCGGCCTCGTCCCAGAGGGCGCCGACCTCCGGAACATGCGGCCGCGCCTCGACCAGGCAGGGGTGGCCGTGTGGCAGCAGGCCCGCGCCCGAGTAGGTGGTTATCACCGGCGCCACGAGCCGCTCGGCCAGGGCCGCCAGCGCGGGTCCGGCCCCGGAGGCGATCGCGCCGCCGCCCGCCCAGATCAGCGGCCGGCGGCTTGGCTCGATCAGCGCCGCGGCGCGCTCGAGGCGCTCGTCGGGCAGTGCCGGCGGGGGCGGCGGCCCCGGGGGCACGGCGGCCGGCTCGGCCACCTCGGCGGCCAGCAGGTCGGTGGGGATCTCCAGGTACACGGGGCGCTGTGGCATCGCCAGGGCCTTGCGCGCCGCCTCGGCGGTGGCCGCCCGGAGGGACGCGGCGTCACGCACCCGCAGCGTGCCCTTCGTGACCGGTTCGAACATCGCGGCCTGGTCGGTGGCCTCGTGCAGCGCGCCGCGCCAGACGCCGGGCCTGCGCACGCTCGTGGGGATGTCGGTGGCTATGACCAGGATCGGCGAGCGCGAGGCCCACGCCTCGCCGACCGCGCCCAGCGTGTTGGCCGCGCCGGGCCCGGTGGTGGTCAACGCCACGCCCAGCCGCCCGGACGCCCGCGCGTAGCCGTCGGCCGCGTAGGCAGCGGTCTGCTCGTGGCGAACGCCCACCAGGCGCACGGGCGAGTCGCCGAGCGCCCGCCAGAGCGCCAGGTTGTGGACGCCGGGCAGACCGAAGGCCAGCTCGACCCCCGCGTCCTCGAGTGCCTGCACCACGAGCTGCGCCCCTGTCAGCATTCCGGTCGGCGATGGCCGACTCAGCGCACCCAGCTCCCCTCGACGGCGTTCGCGTGGTGGACCTCTCGCGCGTGCTCGCCGGTCCCTACTGCACGATGGTGCTCGCCGACCTGGGCGCCGACGTGATCAAGGTGGAGCGCCCCGATGGGGGCGACGAGACGAGGTCCTGGGGGCCGCCGTTCGCCGGCGGCGAGGCTGCGTACTACCTCTCGGTCAATCGGGGCAAGCGTAGCTGCGCGCTCGACCTCGAAGACCCCGAGGCGCGAAGCCTCGCCCTGGAGCTCTGCGCTCGCGCCGACGTGGTGGTGGAGAACTTCAAGCTGGGCGGCGCCGAGCGGCTCGGGGTGGGCTACGAACAGGTGCGAGAGCGCAACCCGAAGGTCGTCTACTGCTCGATCACGGGCTTCGGCTCGCAGCGCGAGCCGCCCGGCAGGCCGGGCTACGACTTCGTGGCCCAGGCCGAGAGCGGGCTGATGTCGGTCACGGGCCCCGCCGACGGGCCGCCCTACAAGGTCGGCGTCGCGGTCGTGGACGTGCTGGCGGGCCTGCACGCCGCGGCCGGCGTGCTGGCCGGTCTCGCGAGTGGACGGGGCGCCCGCCTGGAGGTGCCGCTGCTCGACAGCGGCCTCGCCGGGCTCGTGAACGTGGCCCAGAACGCCCTGATCACCGGCACGGAGCCTCGACGCCACGGAAACGCGCACCCGAACATCGTGCCGTACGAGGCCTTCGACACGGCGTCAGGCCAGATCGCGGTGGCCGCGGCCAACGACGGCCTGTTCCGAAAGCTGTGCGCGGTGCTCGGCCGCGACGACCTCTCCGGGGACGAGCGCTACGCGACCAACCCAGGGCGGGTGGAGCACCGCGACAGCCTGATCCCCGAGCTCCAGCGCAGCTTCTCCGAGCAGCCCGCTGAGCACTGGGTGGACGCCCTCGGGAGCGCGGGCGTGCCGGTGGGCAAGGTTCGTTCGATCCCGGATGCCCTGGACGCTGCGGCCGGAGCCGGCCGCCCGGCAACCGTGACCCTCCCGCACCCGACGGCCGAGGAGGTCACCCTCGTGGGCTCGCCGATCTGGGGCGAGTGGGAGGGACCCGACCCCACGGCCCCGCCCCTGCTCGGGGAGCACACAGCGGAGGTGCTGCGCGAGCTGGGCTGCCCGCCGGAGGAGATCGAGGCTCTGAGCGCACGGGGGGCGGCGCGCCAGGCGCACCGGCCGAGGTGAGTGCGCCTTACCTTCTTCGCGAGCAGGCGCGGACCACGGCCCTTCGCGCCGCGTCCGCGACCTGTCCGAGACCCGGCATCGGGTCGTCCCGGCTGAACAGGGCGTTTGCGCCCCCAACCCACGAACGGAGTGGAAACCCGCCTGCGTTGCCGTCTCCCTTTCTTCCCGCCCGCCACGCCCGGAAATCTGGCACCGGGTGCACCCATCTGCGGCCGACGCGATATTCGAGCGCGGAGGATACGGGGAAGCCGAGAGCATCTCGGTAGGCCATCAGGCAGAGGTTGAGCCCAGACGCTTCCGCAAGCTCCAGTTGCCACCATGGCCGGGGGTTGACCTCGAAGATCTTGAAGCGCCCGTCACGCGCATCGTGCTTGAACTCCGCGTCGAAGAATCCGACGAACCCCGTGCCGTCGAACAGCCGGCGAAGGCTTTCGAGGGCCGGGCTCACGTCGCCGAGCGGAATGGTCACCGAAAGCGTGCTGTTCCCGAACTCGGCCGGATGCATCCGCAGCCGTCGGCGCGCGAGGCATGCGCGCATGACGCCGGCGCGATCGACGTAGCCATCGAGAAACACATGCGCTGTTGGGGGTCCCGGGATGAACTCCTGCAGCACGACCTCGAGCTGCTCACTCGCCACCTTCCTCACGAGCTCGGCGGCATCGCTACGTTCAGCGAGCCGCAGCCCCTTCACGCCGAAGCGCTTCGCGAATAGCTGCGAGTCCCGAGGCTTGAGGAAGAACCTGGGCAGGTCGGCTTCCGCGAGTTCGTCGAGGCTCTCGACCCCGGTCACGCGAACCGTCCGCGGAGCTGGCACGTCGAACTCTTCGGCCGCCGAGGCGAAGCGCTCCTTGTCGATGAAGATCTGCAGGGTTTGGGAGGCAGCCACGGTCGCGGGGTACGAGTCCGCGACGCTCGCCGGCAGCGAGGCGAGAGCAAGCGCCCAATGGTCGCTGGCCGGGATGAGAACCGCCCGTGGGAAGGGGAGGATCCGGAGGTACGCCGCCACCTGCCGGCCGTCGCAAAGCTCTTCGATCGGCTCGCCCGGCGCAGGCCGGTACCAGCGAGAGCGCGCCAGGTTCTTGTCGAAGCTCGCCACGGCCAGGGGCACGCCACTTCGCCCAAGTGAGCGAATCACGGCTAGCGCGGACACGTCACCACCGAATACGAGCGCCGGGGGCTCGGAGCCGGGAACGCGCGACCGAGACCGGCGTTCTCCTCGTCCCATGGGTCCTGCTGCCAGCGCCATCTGACCCCTCCTGAGCTGACTCTATCCCAGCCCCTAGGCTGACCCGATGGACTGGAGCCTCGGCAGGTACGAGCACGTGGCCGAGCAGCTGCTTCCGGCTGCGGTCGCGGTGGTGGAGGAGGCCGCGCCGGGGCGAGGTGAGCACGTGGTCGACGTGGGCTGCGGCAGCGGGAACGCCGCCCTGCTCGCCGCCGAGCGCGGAGCGCGGGTCACGGGCGTCGATCCCGCAGCGCGCCTGGTCGAGCTGGCAAACGCGCAGGCGGCCGAGCGCGGGCTCGAGGCAGAGTTCGTGACCGGCGAGGCGGCCGCGCTGCCCATTCCGGACCGGGCCGCGGACGCCGTCCTTTCGGTGTTCGGGGCGATCTTCGCCGCGGACGCGCGGGCCGCAGCCGCGGAGATGGCGCGCATCACGGCTCCGAATGGGCGCATCGTCCTGAGCGCGTGGATCCCGGGGGGCGCACTGGGGGAGGTGGCCCGTGTTGGACGCGAGGCTGCGCCG
>DAIMGB010000106.1:4997-6720 GCA_036724195.1 Thermoleophilaceae bacterium | reverse complement strand
TCCACTCGCCGCAGCCCGGGCAGCGCCCGTGCCACTTGGGGGTCTGCTGCCCGCAAGCGGAGCAGGCGAAGATCGACACCGGCTTGGCCATGCTCTGAATCTAGGTCCGCGAGTGGACGACTTCGCCCCGCGGCGATCGACTTTGCAATCCGTCCGACCCGAGGCGTTGGATCGCGCGCGTGACGCTGCTCGACCAACCAGTCGCCGGAGCCGAGTACCTGGCGGTCGACACCGAGACCAACGGGCTGGCGGGCGACCTCTGTGAGCTCACCGAGGTCGGCGCGGTGGTGGTGGGCGGCGGCGAGTGCCACGACTCTTGGGAGTCGCTCGTGCGGGTGGAGCGCCCGCTCTCGCGCGGGATCGAGCGCTTCACGGGCATCACGCAGGCGATGGTGGACTCGGCGCCGCCGGCCGAGGATGTGCTGCCCGAGCTGGCCGAGCTGATGCGTGGCCGCGCTCTGGTGGCGCACAACGCCGGCTTCGACAGGCGCGTGCTCCGCCAGGCGTTCGAGCGCGCCGGGCTCGACTGGCCCGACCCGCCGGTGCTGTGCACCGTCTCGCTTGCGCGGCGCTTCGCCCCGCTGGTGCGAAAGCGTGGGCTCGCGGTGCTGGCCGAGGCGCTCGGCATCGAGGTGGGCGAGGTGCACCGCGCCCTGCCCGACGCGCTCACCTGCGCGCGCGTGTTCTGCGCCCTGTTCCCGCGACTGTGCGCGAACGCGCCAACGCTGGGTGACGCGCTGGCGCTGGGGCGCTCGACGCGGCGCGCCCGCAAGGCCGAGCCCGCCGAGGCGATCCCGCGCGAGGCGCGGCCCGACCTCTCCACGCTGCCCGACGACCCCGGCGTCTACATCTTCAGGGATGAACGCGGGCGGCCGCTCTACATCGGCAAGTCGGTGTCGCTGCGCTCGCGCGCCCGCGCCCACTTCTGCCAGCCGGCCGGCTGGGAGGGCCGGGCCGAGGTGGTGGACTACCGCCCCACCAACTCGGAGCTGGGGGCGCTGGTGCTGGAGAACCGGCTGATCAAGCAGCACAAGCCGGCCGGCAACAAGAAGCTCAAGCGCAGCGACCGCTACGTGTACCTGCGCTGCCGCCTGGACATCCCCTACCCCGTGCTCGAGGTGGCGCCCGAGCCGGCGTCGGGCCGGGCGGTGAACGTGGGCCCGCTGCGCGGCCGCGCGCTGGCCGTCGAGCTGGCCGACCAGCTCACGTCGCTCTACCGGCTGCGCCACTGCGGCCGCAAGCTCACGCTGCGCGAGCACCCCTCCGCCTATGGCCAGATGGGCCGCTGCTCCTCGCCCTGCCTGGGCGACCTCGACCCCAACGCCTACCGGCGCCAGCTCGACAAGGCGCTGAGGCTGTTCGACGGCCCCGACGGCGGGAGGCAGCTGCTGGCCGAGCTCGACCGCCAGATGGCCGACGCCGCCCACGAGCGTTGCTACGAGCGCGCCGACGCGCTGCTGCGGCGGCGCGACCGCCTGTCATGGCTGCTGGAGCGCCTCGAGGGCCTGCTGCGGGCGACGCACTCGGCCCCACGCCTGGTGCTGGTGCGCCACCCGGTCAAGGAGCGCTTCGACGCCTTCTGGATCGTGCGCGGGCGGGTGGCCGACTGGGGGGCGCTGCCCGGGCCCAGCGAGCTGGCGCGGCGCACCGAGGCAGCCCTGGAGCGCCCCCGCGACCGGCGTCCCGTGCCGCTGCCCGCGGCCGAGGTGGACGAGCTGAGGAT
>DAIMGB010000106.1:0-4987 GCA_036724195.1 Thermoleophilaceae bacterium | reverse complement strand
GTAGCAGCCGCTGCAAGCTACTCGCCCGACAGCTCGATCGCCTCGTCCTGCGCGACCGCGGCCGTCGCGGCGTCGAAGCCGATCTTCGAGTGCGTGCCGTCGCAGAATGGCTTGGTGGTGGAGCCGCCGCAGCGGCAGAGCGCCAGCGGGCGGCCGTCGTCGGGCAGCTCGAACTCCGTGCCGTCGGCGTCGATCAATGTGACCGGGCCGCTGATCTTGTAGGGCCCGTTCTCGCGCGTCTTGATCTCGACTCGGTTCATTACTTCAGGTTAGGGTGCCCGAGGCCCCGGAGAATTGTCAGATATGAACCGAGACACGCCGCCTTTTCGCGCCGACCACGTAGGCAGCCTGCTGCGCCCGCCCGAGCTCCTGAAGGCGCGCGACGACTTCGCCGCAAACCGAATCGACGCCCAGCAGCTGCGCGGCATCGAGGACGAGGCCATCCGCGACGTGGTGAAGCTGCAGAAGGACGCCGGCCTCCAGTCGGCCACCGACGGAGAGTTCCGGCGCGCCTCCTGGCACATGGACTTCATCTACAACCTGGACGGCATCAGCCGTGCCGAGGACAACCTGACCGTGCACTTCAAGAACGAGGACGGCGAGATCGACTTCACCCCGGCCGCGCTGAAGGTGGACGGCAAGCTGGGCGTGTCGGAGACCATCTTCGGCGAGGACTTCAAGTTCCTTCAGCAGGCGGTGGACGGCGCCACTCCGAAGCTCACGATCCCGAGCCCGAGCATGGTGCACTACCGCGGCGGCGCGGCCGCGATCGACCCCGACGTGTACGCCGACCAGGACGAGTTCTGGAGCGACCTCACGAGCGCCTACGCCGAGCAGGTGCGCCGAGTGGGCGAGCTGGGCTGCACCTACCTCCAGTTCGACGACACCAGCCTCGCCTACCTGAACGACCCCAAGCAGCGCGAGCAGATGTCAGAGCGCGGCGAGGATGCCGAGCACCTGCACGAGAGCTACATCCGGCACATCAACGAGGCGCTCGAGGGCCGGCCCGGGGGCATGACCGTGACGACCCATATGTGCCGCGGCAACTTCCGCTCCTCGTGGGCGGCTGAGGGCGGCTACGACTTCGTGGCGGAGGCGCTGTTCGGCGAGCTGGGCGTGGACGGCTTCTTCCTCGAGTACGACGACGAGCGCTCGGGCACGTTCGAGCCGCTGCGCTTCGTGCCGAAGGACAAGCAGGTGGTGCTGGGCCTCGTGACCACCAAGCGCGGCGAGCTCGAGGACAAGGACACGCTGAAGCGCCGCATCGAGGAGGCCTCGAAGTATGTGGACGTCGACCAGCTCTGCCTCTCGCCCCAGTGCGGCTTCTCCTCGACCGTCGAGGGGAACGCGCTGAGCCAGGAGCAGGAGATCGCCAAGCTCCGCCTGATCGTGGAGACCGCACAGGAGGTATGGGACTGATGGACACGCTGCTGATCGGCGGAGAGTGGACCGGAGCGCGCGACGGCAAGAGCTTCGACAAGACGGACCCGTTCACCGGCGACCCCGCCGGCAGCGCGGCCGCGGCGGGACGAGAGGACGCGCGCGCGGCAGCGGAGGCGGCGGCCAAGGCGTTCCCGGAGTGGGCGGCGACCCCGCCGGCGGGGCGGCGTGAGCTGCTCCAGAAGGCCGCGGCGCTGATCACCGAGCGCGCGCAGGACATCGCCGCGATCGTGACCGAGGAGACCGGCGGCACCTTCGGCTGGGGCATGTTCAACTGCAGCCTCGCCGCCGGGATGCTGGGAGAGGCCGCCGCCCAGACCACCGCGGCCACCGGGGAGATCATTCCCTCGAACGTGCCCGGGCTGACGGCCATGGGCGTTCGCCAGCCCGCCGGCGTGGTGCTGGGCATCGCGCCCTGGAACGCGCCCGTGATCCTTGGCACACGCGCGATCGCGTCGCCGCTGGCCTACGGCAACACCGTGATCCTGAAGGCCTCCGAGGTCTGCCCGCGCACGCACGCCGAGATCGGCCGCGCGCTGGCCGACGCGGGCATGCCGCCCGGCGTGGTGAACGTGCTGACCCACGAGGCCGACGACGCGCCCGACGTGGTGGACGAGCTGATCGCCCACCCGGCCGTGCGTCGCATCAACTTCACGGGTTCCACGCGCGTGGGCCGCCTGATCGCGGAGAACGCCGCTCGCCACCTGAAGCGAGTGCTGCTCGAGCTGGGCGGCAAGGCGCCGCTGGTGGTGCTGCCGGACGCCGACCTGG
Organism: Thermoleophilaceae bacterium; assembly: GCA_036724195.1. Lineage (GTDB taxonomy): Bacteria > Actinomycetota > Thermoleophilia > Solirubrobacterales > Thermoleophilaceae > DATACN01. The sequence continues at coordinate 2,776 of DAIMGB010000106.1, read as the reverse complement.
ATGAGGCTGTGGCCGCGGCGAAGTTCGGCGCCTTCATGCACCAGGGCCAGATCTGCATGTCCACCGAACGCGTGGTCGTGGACCGCTCCGTGTCGGGCGACTTCGCCTCGCTGCTGGGCGAGAAGGCGGGCGCGCTGAAGGTTGGCGATCCCCGCGACCCCGAGACCCAGATCGGTCCGATGGTGAACGCCGCCGCGGTCGAGCGCGTCTCGGGGCTCGTCAAGGACGCCGTTGACCAGGGCGCCCAGGTCGTGACCGGCGGCGAGGCCGACGGCGCGCTGTTCCCGCCCACCGTGCTGACCGGCGTCACAGCCCAGATGAAGATCTACAGCGAGGAGTCGTTCGGGCCGGTGGTCGGGCTGATCGAGGTCGACGGCGCCGACGAGGCCGTGCGCGTGGCCAACGACACCGAGTACGGCCTGGCGGCCGCGGTGTTCGGCAGGCACGTGCCGACCGCACTCGACGTGGCGCGGCGCATCGAGAGCGGCATCTGCCACGTGAACGGCTCGACCGTCCACGACGAGCCGCAGATGCCCTTCGGCGGCGTCAAGGCCAGCGGCTTCGGGCGCTTCGGCGGAAAAGCCGCGATCGAAGAATTCACCGAGCTGCGCTGGATCACGATCCAGGAAGGCTCGAGGCACTACCCCATCTAAGCCGGGAGCTTCACTCCCAGGAGCTCTCGGGCGTTGCCTTCGTAGATCTGCTCGCGATCCGCGTCTGAGAGTCCCAGCGACTCGACGTCGGAGATCGTGTTGCGGATGAACGAGCCCTGGACGGGGTCGAAGGGCATGTCGCTCGCGAACAGCATGTGGTCGATGCCGAAGAACTCGTAGGCGCAGCGCAGCGCGTGGGGTGCGCCGAACACGGCGGTGTCGGCATAGAAGAGCTTGAAGGCGTCGAGCGGGCGGCCCTCGAGGCCGCTCTCCACGAGCTCCGACTCGTCGTCGGGCGTGCGGGCGCCGAAGCTGTCCATGCCGGGGCCGACGCGACCTGAGAAGAAGGGCACCATGCCGCCGGCGTGGTGGGTCACGATCTTCAGGCCGGGGTAGCGGCTCATCACCCCCGAGAACACCAGGCGGGCCATGAAGGCCGACGTGTCGTAGGGCCAGCCGAACAGCCACCACAGCTCGAACTTCGACTTCTCCTCGGTCGGGTAGTCGGGCCACGAGGAGTTGCGCGCCGGGTGCACCCAGATCGGCCGCTCCAGCCCGGCCATGCGCGCGAACAGCGGCTCGAAGCGCGGGTCGTCGAAGGGCAGGCCGTTCACGTGGTTGTACACCTGCACGCCGAGCGCGCCGAGGTCGCCGATCGCGCGCTCGAGCTCCTCCATGCTGGCGTCCACGTCGTTCAGCGGCAGCCCGGCCACGAAGCCCACGAAGCGGTCGGGGTGCTCCAGCACCAGCTCCGCCATCGAGTCGTTGCCAAGGCGCGCGAGCTCGGCTGACAGGGCCGGGTCGCCGAGCGACTCGATCGGCGGCGCCGCCAGGCTGATCACCTGCACGTAGTCCTCGAACTCGTCGATCACGCGCATGCGCTCGTCCATGTCGTAGAGCGACTTGATCGGGGCGGTGCGGCGCAGCAGGTTCGCCGCGCGCTCGGTGGAGATCTCCTGCAGCCGGTCGTAGTAGGGCTGCGGCAGCACGTGGCAAAAGGCGTCCACTTTCGTCATTTGACTAGGCCGTACCTCTTCATCAGCTGACTCGTCAGGGCCACGGAAGCCTGGTCGCTCTTGGCCTTCCAGGCAGGCAGGATCACCTTCTGCGCCGCCGCCGGCGGAATCGAGGACCCCTTGGGCAGGAAGTCGCGGAACGCCTGCGGGTCCTTGGCGATCGAGGCGGCGGTGTCCGCCACGCCCTGCTGGAAGCGCTTCACCACGCCGCCGTTCTGGCTCAGGTACTTCTGGCTCGTGAAGTAGCAGCCGATCTGCAGCCCGGGCTTGGTGCCCACGTAGGGGCGGTCCACGATGCGGTCGCCTGCCTTCAGGCCCAGCGAGACGAACGGCTCGATGGCGAAGGCGGCATCCACCCGGCCCTTGTCGACCGCGCCGACCATGTCGGGGAAGTCGATCTCGGTGAGCTTCACCTTCGACACGTCCACGCCCTTCTTGGCCAGCGACGCCTTGGCCGTGAGCTCCGCCACGTTCTTCAGCGTGTTCACCGCCAGCGTCTTGCCCTCTAGGTCCTTGGGCGAGCGGATGGGACTGTTGCCCTTCACGATGATCGCCGAGAAGTCCTTGGTGCGGTCCGTCTGGACGAAGGTGCCCGGCGCGACCACCTTGAGCGGGATGTTCTTGCTCTTCGCCAGCAGCACGGACACGAGGTTGGAGCCGCCGATGTCCACGCTGCCGGACACCACGGCGGGCACGACGGTCGCGCCGCCCTGGCTGGGCTTGACCTGCACGGTGAGCTTCCGCTTCTTGAAGTAGCCACGGGAGACGCCGTACTCGAGGAACGCGGCGGGCACGCCGGCCGTGTCCTGCACCCGCACCGTCGCCGGCCCGGAGCCGCTGCCGCCGCCGCCCCCACTGGAGCCGCCCCCGCAGCCGGCCACGAGCAGCACGGCAACGAGTGCCCCCAGGCGGGCGGATCCCTCCCTCACCCTCACGTCTGAGGCCTACCCGGACCGCTCGTCGAGCACACCCTGGGCGATCTTGAAGGCGGTGTTCGCCGCGGGCACGCCGCAGTAGATCGCGCTCTGGAGCAGCACTTCCTTGATCTCCTCGGGAGTCATGCCGTTGCGCAGCGCGGCCCGCAGGTGCAGCTTCAGCTCGTCGTCG
>DAIMGB010000105.1:2206-6737 GCA_036724195.1 Thermoleophilaceae bacterium | reverse complement strand
GACGACCGCGCAACGGCCGGGGCGGTCGCATCGCTGCGCAAGCGCGCGACGACCTCCGTCTTCACTGACAGCATCGACAATCTGGCGGCTTACGGCCAGTTGGTCCAGAGCGTGGGAGTGACCCGCGCCCCGTCGATCGTGATCATCGGCCGCAGCGGCCGTGCACGGCTCGTCGACGGGTACATAGACCCGTCTGCGCTCGCCCAGGAAGTCGCCGACACGCGATGAGCGCCGAGGGCGGAGACTCGCCCCGGCTGCGGCAAGTGCCAGCCCAGGGAGCGGCGAATGCCGCCACCGCCGAGCAGCTCGATGACGGTTCCGGGCTGACCCGGCCGCACTCCCGTGCAGGCTCGCGGTTCATCTCCGACGTGATCGTCGAGCTGGGGTACGCGGACCGGTCCCGGGTGGAAGCGGCGGTAGAGGAGGCCAAAGGCTCGGGCCGCACGCCCGAGCAGGTGCTGGTCGAGAACGGGGCGATCTCCAGCGACCAGCTGGCCCGCGCGACCGCCCAGCGCTTCGGCCTCCAGCACGCGGACCTGACAATCTTCAAGACCGACGTCGGTGCTCTCAACCTGATCAACCCGCAGGCCGCCAAGCGCTTCGACGCGGCGCCGATCGGCTTCGCCAAGGACGGCGTTCTGCTGGTGGCGATGGCCGACCCGTCGAACGTGCTGGCGCTCGACGACCTGAAGCTGATGACCGGCCACGAGATCCGGCCGGTGGTTTCCTCGCCGGACGACATCGCCGGCGCGATCAGCCGCATGAGCCGGCTCAACGATGCGGTTGCCGCAGCGGTCGAGCAGGGCGAGGAGGAGCTCGCCGAGGTCTCTGAGATCCGCGAGTCCGCCGCGGACGCGCCGGTCATCAAGCTCGTGAACTCGATCATCGCCCAGGCTACGGAGGAGGGCGCCTCGGACATTCACTTCGAGCCCGACGGCAAGGAGATGCGCGTGCGCTTCCGGGTCGACGGCGTGCTCAGCGAGAGCACGACGATCCCGAAGCGGATGGTGGCCGGCGTGGTCTCGCGCGTGAAGATCATGGCCGAGCTCGACATCGCCGAGAAGCGCCTACCCCAGGACGGCCGCGTGGGCCTGACGGTGGAGAAGCACGCCATCGACCTGCGCGTGGTGACGATGCCGTCGGTTCACGGGGAGGGGATCGTCATGCGAATCCTCGACAAGGAGCAGGCGTTGATCAGCCTCGACGCGCTGGGCATGTCGCCGGACACGCGCGACGCCTTCGAGAGTGGCTTCCATCGCTCCTTCGGGGCTGTGCTGGTAACCGGCCCGACGGGCTCCGGCAAGTCCACCACGCTCTACGCGGCGCTCAACGGGATCAACTCGCCCGAGCGCAACATCATCACGATCGAGGACCCCGTCGAGTACCAGATGTCCGGGATCAACCAGCTGCAGGTGAATCTCAAGGCGGGCCTCACCTTCGCCACCGGCCTGCGCTCGATGCTGCGCGCCGACCCCGACGTGATCATGGTCGGCGAGATCCGCGACGCCGAAACGGCGCGCATCGCGGTGGAGTCGGCCCTCACCGGCCACCTCGTGCTCAGCACGCTCCACACCAACGATGCCCCGTCGGCGATCAGCCGGCTCACGGAGATGGGGGTGGAGCCGTTCCTGACCGGCTCGGCCATCGCGTGCGTCGTGGCCCAGCGCCTCGTCCGCACGCTCTGCAACTACTGCAAGCAGCGCACGATGCTCAACGTCCAGGCGCTCGAGGCGGCCGGCTTCCACGTGGCCTTCGACGTAGAGGCCTACGAGCCCAAAGGCTGCGCCCGCTGCGGTGGCTCGGGCTACAAGGGCCGGATCGGGGTCTACGAGGTGATGGAGATGACCGACGAGATCAGCTCGCTCACCGTGGCACGCGCGTCGTCAGACGAGATCATGAAGGTCGCGATCCAGCAGGGCATGCGCCCGCTGCGCCTCGACGGCTTCGAAAAGGTCAAGAACGGCGTCACGTCTATCGCCGAGGTTGCGCGGGTCACGTGATCGTGCTCGCTGCCGATAAGGAGTGGTAATGGAGTTCGACTTCGCAGACGTCCTGATACAGGTGATGGAGCGCAACGCCTCCGACCTGCATCTCACGGCCGGCTCCCCGCCCATGATTCGCCACCACGGGAAGCTGCACGCCCTGGACTACCCCCGCATGACCCCGCAGCTCTGCCGCGAGGTCATCTACTCGATCCTTACGAACGACCAGCGCCAGCGCCTGGAGACGGAGTGGCAGATCGACTTCGCCTACTCGATCCCCGGCAGCGCTCGCTTCCGCGTGAACGCGTACTTCCAGCGCGCCTCGCTGGGCGCCGCCTTCCGGCTCATCCCTCACGAGATGCCGGCACTCGGCGACCTCGGCCTGCCGTCCGTGGTGGAGGAGTTCACGAAGAAGCCGCGGGGGTTCGTCCTGGTGACGGGCCCGACGGGCTCAGGCAAGTCCACCACGCTCGCGGCCATGATCGACCTGATCAACGAGTCGCGGCACGAGCACATCCTCACGATCGAGGACCCGATCGAGTTCCTGCACAAGCACAAGAACTGCATCGTCAACCAGCGCGAGCTCGGGGGCGACGCCCAGAGCTTCGGTCTCGGCCTGAAGGCCGCGCTGCGCCAGGACCCTGACGTGATCCTCGTCGGCGAGATGAGGGACCTCGAGACCATCGGCACGGCGCTGACGGCGGCGGAGACCGGCCACCTCGTATTCGCGACGCTCCACACGCAGGACACGGCGCAGACCGTCGACCGCATCGTCGACGTCTTCGCGCCAGAGCAGCAGCACCAGGTGCGCACCCAGCTGTCGGTAGCGCTCCAGGGCATCCTCACCCAGCAGCTACTGCCCCGCGCCGACGGCCAGGGGCGCTGCGTGGCCACCGAGATCCTCGTGCCGACACCGGCCATCAGGAACCTGATCCGCGAGGGCAAGACCCACCAGATCTACTCGGCGCTCCAGACCGGCGGCGCCCACGGCATGCAGACGATGGATGCCTCGCTGGCGGACCTCGTGCGCGATCACAAGATCTCGCGCGAGCTGGCCGAGCAGCGCTCGTCCACGCCCGAGGAGCTGCGGCGCCTCATGGGTACCGTGAGGGTGGCGTAGACGATGGGCGTGTTCGCCTTCAAGGCGCTCGACCTGGCGGGCGTTTCCACCAAAGGCGAGATCGAGGCCGAGGACAAGCAGGGCGTAGCCCAGCAGCTGCGCACAAAGGGTCTGATCGTCCTCGACATCGACGAGCAGGTCCCGAAGAGCGCGGGCGACATCTTCGACCGCTTCAAGAAGGTCAAGCCCGACGACCTGGTGATCGGCACCCGGCAGCTCGCGACGATGGTCTCGTCCGGCATGTCGCTGCTTCGCTCGCTCTACGTGATCGAGGAGCAGACCGATAACGACAAGCTCGCGGAGACGTGGGCCGATGTGCGAAAGGACGTCGAGGCGGGCATCGCCCTGTCAGGCGCCCTGTCCAAGCACCCGGATGTCTTCAACAGCCTCTACACCGCCATGGTGGCGGCGGGCGAGACCGGCGGCATCCTGGACTCGACGCTCAAGCGCGTGGCGGACCAGCTCGAGAAGGACGCCCAGCTCAGGCGCCAGATCAAGGCCGCGATGATCTACCCGAGCGTGATCGGCGGCTTCTCGCTGGTCGTGCTGATCGCTCTGGTCGCGTTCCTCGTGCCGGTGTTCGAGAAGGTCTTCAAGGACTTCGGGGGCAAGCTGCCCGCCATCACGCAGGTCACGGTGACGATGTCGCACTTCGTCACGGGGCGCTGGTACCTCGCCATCGCCATCACCTGGTCGGTGGTCTGGACCTTCAAGCGGTGGAAGCGGTCCGAGCGCGGCCACGAGCAGTGGGACCGCATCAAGCTGAAGTTCCCGATGAAGATTGGTGACATCGTCCAGAAGGTCGCCCTGGCGCGCTTCTCGCGCACCTTCTCCGGCCTGATCGCCGCCGGCGTGCCGATGCTCGAGTCGATCGAGATCACAGGGAAGACGTCAGGCAACGTGGTGATCGAGAAGGCGATGATCCAGGTGCGCGACTCCGTCAAGCAGGGCGGCTCGCTGACGGCCCCGATGCAGAACGTCCCAGAGGCCTTTCCCCCTATGGTGGTTCAGATGATCGCGGTGGGCGAGGAAACCGGCGCCCTCGAGACGATGATGTCCAAGGTGGCCGACTTCTACGAGGACCAGGTCGACGCCGCGGTGAAGGCCCTCACATCGATCCTCGAGCCGGTCATGATCATCCTCGTCGGCGGCATGGTGGGCTTCATCATCATCGCCATGTACATGCCGATGTTCAAGGTCTACGACTCGATCAAGTAACCAGGGCTCAAGTCCGTCGGGCCGACCGCCGAAGCTACATGTGTGAGGCTGCGCCCCCCAGCCATCCTGTGTGCGTTCGTTGTCCTGCTGCTGCTAGCCCTTCCGGCGGTCGCGTCGGCCCAGAACGCCTCGCTTGTGCCCCTGTCTCTGCCGGCAGGGTCGCTCGACAACGTGCCCGCCGGCTTCTCGCTCAGCGCGCGCGCTGCGATAC
>DAIMGB010000105.1:0-2196 GCA_036724195.1 Thermoleophilaceae bacterium | reverse complement strand
GCGATACGAGTCGCGGATCGCGTGCCCGAGGTGCGCCGTGAGCGCGCACGGGGCCCGCTGAAGGCCTCTGCGGCGATCCCTGGGTACGTGCCCGACCGCCACCGCTGGGAGGTCGGCTACGAGCGCGCCGGCAAGCGGCTCGTCGAGATTCATGTGAGCGGCCGAAGCGGCCGCGTGCTCGAGGTCTGGACGGGCGCGCAGGTGGATGCCCTGCTCGCCCGCGGCTACAAGCCGTCAGTGGGAGGGAACACCCTCAACGCCGCCTACGTCTGGCTGCCGCTGTGCCTTCTGTTCCTGGCGCCGTTCTTCGACCCGCGCCGGCCCTTCAGGCTGCTGCACCTGGACCTGCTCGTGATGCTTGGCTTCGGGCTCTCTCAGCTGTTCCTGAACCGCGGCGAGATCGACCTGTCGGTGCCGCTGGCATACCCGTTCCTCGCTTATCTGCTCTTGCGCCTGTTACTGGCCGGCTTTCGCCCGCGCGAGCGCGCCGGCCCGTTGGTGCCCCTCGTACCGGTGCGCCTGCTGCTGGTCGCGCTGGTGCTCCTGTGCGGCTTCCGGGTGGCGCTCAACGTGACCGACTCGCAGGTGATCGACGTGGGCTACGCAAGCGTGGTGGGCGCTGACAGGATCGTTCACGGCGAGCAGCTGTACACCGACAACGACTCTCACGGCGACGCATACGGCCCGCTCACCTACGTGGCCTACATCCCGTTCGAGGCTGTGTTTCCCACGACCGGCCAGTGGGACGACGTACCAGCCGCCCACGCCGCGGCGCTGACCTTCGACCTGCTCACGATTTTCGGCCTCTTCCTGCTCGGCCGCCGGCTGCGCGCGGGCCCCGAGGGCAGGGTGTTTGGGCTGGCGCTGGCCTTTGCCTGGACGGCCTATCCGTACTCGACCTACGTGCTGCAGTCGAACACCAACGACGGGCTGGTGGCGATGTTGCTCGTGTACGCGCTCCTCGCGGCCGCCTCGCCGCCGGCTCGCGGCGCGCTGCTCGCGGTGGCCGCCGCAGCCAAATTCGTTCCGCTCGCACTCGCCCCACTGTTCGGCGGCGGGGTCGGCGAGAGGTCGCGCGCCTCGCTGCTGCGCTTCGCTGCCACGTTCGCCGTCGTGCTCGCGGCGGCGGTGTTCGCCTACTTGCCCGACGGCGGCCTGCGCGAGTTCTACAACGCGACGATCGGCTTCCAGCTCGGCCGGCCCTCGCCGTTCAGCCTATGGGGGCTGCACCCCGGCCTCGAGCCGCTCCAGAGCGTGTTCAAGGTGGCCGCGGTGGCGCTGGCCGCCGTCCTGTTCTTCGTGCCGCGCCGGCGGGACGCCCGCCAGCTGGCGGCGCTCGGGGCAGCGGTGATCGTGGCTCTCGAGCTGACCGCGACGCACTGGTTCTACTTCTACCTCGTCTGGATGGCCCCGTTCGCTCTCGTCGCGATGCTCGGGGCCTACCGCTCCGAGCCCGCCCCGGCGTCCGAGCCGCCCGCGGCCGAGACTCTCAGCACACCGGCTCGCCGGTTCGCGAGCTCGCCTGCCGGCGTGTAGAGCACGTCGTAGCGCCCCGCGCGGAGCGCCAGTAGGTCGAAGCGAGCCGGCGTGAGCGGCTCGGCGGCCGCGCTCAGGCCGAGCCCATCCAGCTCGATCTGGCCGGGGTTCTCCACGTCCACGGTCACGACCGTGCGGCGCCCGACCTGGGTGGTGCGGGTGCGCGGCCGCTGCGCGGTGTCGAAGCGGATCTGCGCGGCCGGCCGTGTCTCCCGCGTGGCCCGGCCGGGGGGTGGGGGGGCCGGACTCGAAGTCGAGCGCTGCGCCGCCGGCCGCGTCAGGGCAGCCGCCATGGCGGCCAGCCCGAGCACGATCGCGAATAGCAACATGGCTCTCCTTAGGTGCATCCCCAGCCGATCCTAGATGGACGGATGGACTATTCGAAACCGCGCTCTGCGGCTAAAGGGATGCCGCGTGGCAGTCGATGTGTTGATCAAGCCAGAGTCACGGTGACAAAGGCAAACCCGTCGCGAGGCGGGGACGCAAAGCCACGGGGCTCCCACGGGAGCCGGCCGAGCTACCACCGACGGACTAACTCCAAGGACGGCTCCCGCCGCGGCACTGGCTCCACCAGACCAAACCAGTCACCTCAAAGGAGGAGACGTATGCTGCGGAAACTCCGTGAGCGCATTCAGTCCGAGGAGAAGGGGTTCACCCTGA
>DAIMGB010000104.1:0-6836 GCA_036724195.1 Thermoleophilaceae bacterium | reverse complement strand
CCGGCGACACCGTCGGCGACCCCTACAAGGACACCGCCGGGCCGGCGATCAACCCTATGATCAAGGTGGCGAACATCGTCGCCCTCCTGATCATCCCCTTCCTTATTTGATACCCCCTGCGGGCGTCCCGCCCGCAGATCTGATGGCAACCGGGGCCTTCCAGGCCCCGGAACGCGTCCCGCCTTTCCGGCCTGACGGCCGGAGTAGGCTCGGCCGCTGATGGCCGAGTACAGACCGAAGAACCGTGGGCTAGAGCGCGTCCTTGGGACGGGCGCCCTCTTCAGCACCGCCTACGGCAACGTAGGCAGCTCGATCTACTACGCCCTCGGCCTGGTGGCGATCTACGCCGCCGGCATGACGCCCGTGGTCTTCGTGATCGCCGGGCTGATCTTCGCCGCGACCGCCGCCACCTACGCCGAGGCCACCACGATGTACCCGGAGGCGGGCGGCTCCTCGTCGTTCGCGCGCCGTGCCTTCAACGAGTTCTGGTCCTTCTTCGCCGCCTGGGGCCAGATGCTCACCTACATCATCACGATCTCGATCTCGGCCTTCTTCGTGCCGCACTACCTCGGGGTCTTCTGGTCGGCGCTGGGCAGGTCGCCCGGCGACATCATCGCCGGCATCCTCGTGGTGCTGGTGCTGGGCGCCCTGAACGTGTTCGGGGCCCGCGAGTCCGCCGGGGTGAACATCTTCTTCGCGGTCACGGACTTCCTGACCCAGGTCGTGCTCGTGGTGGTGGGCGCGTTCCTCGTGCTCGACCCCGCCCTGCTGGTGCGGCAGGTGGACTTCGGCACCACTCCGACGGTGGGCCACTTCCTGATCGCCATCCCGGTGGGCATGGTGGCCTACACGGGCATCGAGACGATCTCGAACATGGCCGAGGAAGCGCGCGACGTGGGCAGGACGATCCCGCGCGGGATCGCGCTCGTGGTGGGTGCGGTGGCCGTGATCTACACGTTCCTGCCGGCGGTGGCGCTGTCGGCGATGCCGGTGAAGCACGGCACCACGGTCCTGGCGCTCCACAAGGAGCAGGGCGGCTTCGCGGACGACCCGGTGCTCGGCGTGGTGAAGAACATGCACCTCGGCGCCCTCCAGGGCGCGGCCGAGATCTACGTGGGCCTGCTCGCCGCGACGATCCTGTTCATCGCCACCAACGCGGGGCTGATCGGGGTCTCCCGGCTGACCTACTCGATGGGCCAGCACCGCCAGCTGCCAGAGCGCCTGAGAAGCCTGCACCCGCGCTTCCGCACGCCGTATGTGGCGATCATCGTATTCGGCGGCATCGCCTGCCTCGCGATCGTGCCCGGGCAGGCCAGCTTCCTCGGCACGATCTACGCCTTCGGCGCGATGCTCTCGTTCACGATGGCCCACCTCTCGGTCATCGCGCTGCGCATCAGACGCCCGGACGTCGAGCGCCCCTGGCGCGGGCCAGGCAACATCCGCATCCGCGGCCACGAGTTGCCGGTGTTCGCGATCTTCGGCGGCCTGGGCACCGGGATCGCTTTCGTGGTCGTGACCGTGCTGGACCTACGCGTGCTGGTGTCGGGTCTGGTCTGGCTGTCGATCGGGATCACCCTCTATGTGGTCTACCGCCGCCGCCAGGGCCTCTCGCTCACCGAGACCCACAAGGTCGTGATGCCGAAGCCGGCCGTGGAGCACGAGGTGGAGTACCAGTCGGTGCTCGTGGCGTTCGAGGACGGCGCCTTCGCGCCGGGAGCGGTGGCCACCGCCGTGCAGCTGGCCGCGCGCCGCCGCCGCGGCATCCACGTCCTGGTGCTGATCACGGTGCCCCCGAACTCGCCGATCGACGCCGACATGCCCGAGCAGGAGGCGAAGGCCCAGACCGTGATCGACTCGGCGCGCGTGCGCGGCGGGCGCCGCGTGACCGGCCACTGGGAGAAGGTGCGCCCCGGCCAGGGCGGCCGCAGGGTGGTGGAGGAGGCGCGCGACATCCACGCACGCGCGATCGTGATGGGGCTGCCGCCGAAGCGCGCGGGCGCCTCGCTGTTCGGCAAGACGATCGAGACCGTGCTGGCCGATCGTCCCTGCCGGGTGATCATCGAGTCCTCGCGGGGCGAGGTAAACACGGGCAAAGCCGCCTGAAAGCGGGTCTAGGATGAGCACGTGCAGCGTGCCTACCTGGCTTCGACCCGCGCTCTGAGCGCCGCCCTGCTCCTGCTGGGCCTGGCCATGATCGCCAGCACGCTCGTGCGCGGCGGCGGGCCGCTGGCGCTGGGCGTGATCCTCGGCGTCATGCTCGCGCTGCTCGGGGCGGGGCGCCTCTGGCTCGCCCGCGACAGGCACCAGTGAACACCAGATTCCAGCTGAGGCGCGGGCCGGAGGCGGCGGAGTCGCGGATCGCGCGAGGGCTCGGCGAGCCGGCCCTGTTCGCGATTGCGCTGAGCGCGGTCGGCTCGTCCGTTTACGTCGTGCTCGGCGTCGTGGCCGGCAAGGCGCTCGGCATGACGCCGTTCGTGTTCCTGGGCGCGGGCCTCTTCTTCTGCCTGACCACGATGTCCTATCTCGAGGGCAGCTCGCTGCACCCCGAGCGCGGGGGCGCGTCCGTGTTCGCCCGCTACGCGTTCGACGAGCTGTGGAGCTTCATCGCCGGCTGGGCGATCATCCTCGACTACCTGATCGTGATGGCGTTCGGGGCGCTGTCAGTGCCCCACTACCTATCGGCGTTCTGGGGCGGCGCCAACGACGGGATCGTGCAGCTGCTGATCGCGGGGGCCGTGCTCGTGGGTGTGGTGTGGATGAACATCCGCGGCATCGCCGCGGCGCGGCTGAAGGGCGTGCTGCGCCTGTCGCTGCTCAACCTCGTGCTGTCGGCCGTGATCATGGTGGTGGGCTTCGCCACGCTGTTCAACCTCGGCTCGGTGTTCGACTCGATCGACCTGGGCAGCGCGCCGCGCTGGCAGGACCTGCTGTTCGCGACCGTTGTGGCCACGATGGCGTCCACGGGCATCGAGGCCGCCTCGGGCCTGGCCGGCGATCTGCGCGTGGGCCGCCGCGGCCTGCGGCGCGTCTCGCTGATCGGAGCGGGGGCGGTCTTCGTGCTGTTCGTGGGCATGTCGCTGCTTGCGCTGATGGCTGTGCCGGTGCACGGCGCCTCCACTGCCCTCGGCGACCGCTTCGAGGAGGCGCCGGTGCTGGGCGTGGTGTGGGCGTTCCACTCCGGCTCCGAGTTGTTCCGCTACGCCGTGGGTGGCGTGGCGGCCGCGGTGCTGGTGCAGGCGGCGAACGGCCAGATGCTCGGGCTCGCGCGGCTGGCCTACTCGCTCGCGACCAACCGGCAGGTGCCGAGCCTCGTGGGCCGGCTGCACGAGGAGCGCTCTACGCCCTACGTGGCCATCTGGATGGCGGCGGCTATCGCCTTCGTCCTCGTGATTCCCGCCGACGTGGACTTCCTGGCCGGGCTGTTCGCCTTTGGCGCGATGCTGGCCTTCACGATCGCCCACCTCTCGGTGATCGTGCTCCGCTTCCGCGAGCCCGACCGCCCGCGCGCCTTCCGCGTGCCGCTGTCGATCCCTGTCGGCCGCGGCACCGTGCCGCTTCCCTCGCTGCTCGGGGCGCTGCTCTCGGGGGTCGGCTGGGTCACCGTGGTGATCCTGCACCAGGGCGCGCGCGTAGCGGGCGGCGTCTGGATGCTCGGCGGGATAACGCTGTACGTGGTCTACCGGCGCACCCAGGGCAAGGAGCTCACCCGCCGCTTCACGATCCCCGAGGAGGTGCTCCGCGAGCGGCCGGCCGAGGCCGAGTACGGCAGCATCCTGGTGCCGGTGTTCGGCGACCAGATCGACGACGACATCGTCGGTACCGCTGGCCGCCTGGCTGCCGACCACGCCGACGAGGGCGAGGGCGGCGCGGTGCTCGAGGCGCTCTACGTGTTCGAGATCCCGATGTCGCTGCCGATCGACGCGCGCGTGCCGGACGATCGCGTGGACCTGGCGAAGCGCGTGCTGGCACGGGCCAAGGAGGTGGGGGAGGAGTACGAGGGTGTGGAGGTGGCCACGGCGATGGTGCGCGGGCGCAGCGCCGGCCAGGCGATCGTGTCCGAGGCGCGCCGCCGTGGGGTGGAGGCGATCGTGCTGGCCGCGGAGGAGCCGACCCGGATCAGGGGCGGTGCCGCGCTGGGCGGCCGGGGGCGCGCTCGCGACCGCTTCGTGGGCGAGACGACCCGCTACGTGGTCGAGAAGGCCCCCTCCAAGGTGATCCTCACCGCCGCGCCCGCTGACGGGGCTGCAATCAGGGAAGGCGTCAGGCCCTAAACCGCTCGTTTATCGCCTATTGTGAGCCCGGTATGTTCGTGCTCATCGTCGGGTCGGGCCGAGTCGGTTCGGCGATCGCCAAGTCAATGCTGGCCGAGGGCCACGAGGTGTCCGTCCTCGACGAGGACCCCGAGGCCATCGCGCTGCTCAACCGGGGCCAGACCCAGAGCTGGGAGGACCTCGGCGGCCGCTTCACCGTGGGCACCGCGCTCGAGATCGACGCCCTGCGCGAGGCCGGCATTGAGCAGGCCGATGCCTTCGTGGCGTCCACCGACGGCGACAACACCAACCTCGTGATCGCGCAGATCGCGCAGCGCCGCTTCGAGGTCGACCGCGTGGTCGTGCGCGTGCTCGACCCCGCCCGGGCGCGCTGGTACGCCGAGCAGGGCCTCCAGACCGTCTGTCCCACCCAAACCGCGATCGAGCTGCTGGAGGCCGCCGTGCGCGGCCACATCCGCTTCGAAGGAGTGTCCGGCTAGGAGATGCTGACATGTACGTCCTGATCGTCGGCGCCGGGAAGGTCGGCTGGAACCTGGCCCGTGAGCTGCTGGGCAAGGGCCACGAGGTCACCGTGATCGAGTCCGACCAGCACCGCTACAACACGGTCGAGGAGGAGCTGGAGCACAGCGTCCAGTACGGCGACGGCTCGGAGCTGTGGGTGCTCGAGCGCGCGGGCATCGAGCGCGCCGACCTCGTGATCGCCGTGACCGGCGACGACGAGGACAACATCCTGATCTCCCAGGTGGCCCGCGAGAAGTACGGGATCGACCGGATCGTGGCGCGCTGCAACAACCCGCGCAACCTGGAGCACTTCGAGCTGCTGGGCATCAAGCCGGCGGTGTCCGCCACCGACCTGATCCTGCGCCTGATCGAGCACGAGGTGCCCCAATACGGCCTCGTGCACCTGCTCGACCTGCCCACGGAGCGGCTCGAGATCATCGAGCTGGAGGTCGCGGACGGCTCCGAGGCCGCGGGCAAGGCCGTCCGGGAGCTCGGCCTGCCGGACGGCTCGCTGGTGATCTCGATCCTGCGCGACGGCGCCGGCTTCGTGCCGGCCGGCGACTCGGTGGTCCAGTCGGGCGACGAGGTGCTGCTGGTGCTCGACGTGAACATCGAGGCGAGCGTGACCGAGCGCTTCACGGCACGGGCCCCGGAAGCCGCCTGAGGCCGGCTTGGCCGAGCGCTCCGTCGACTACCTGCTGATCGGGGGCGGCTTGGCGGCCGCCAACTGCGCGCGCTGGCTGCGCGACGAGGGCGCCGACGGCTCGATCCTGGTCGTGGGCCGCGAGCCCCACGCCCCGTACAACCGGCCGCCGCTCTCGAAGGGCTACCTGCAGGGCGGCGAGAGCTTCGAGGACGCACTCTTTCGCCCCGACGAGTGGTGGGGCGAGAACGACGTCGAGCTGCTCACCCGCACGAGCGTGATGAAGCTCGACGCCGGCGCGCGCGTGGCCACGCTCTCGAACAAGGAGGAGGTGGCCTTCGACAAGGCGCTGCTCGCCACCGGGGCGAACGTGCGCCGGCTGCGGGTGGACGGGGCCGACCTCGACGGCATCCACTACCTGCGGGCGGTCGCCAACTCCGACGGCATCCGCGAGGAGGCCGAGAAGGCGGAGCGCGCGGTGCTGGTGGGCGGCAGCTACATCGGCTGCGAGGTGGCCGCCTCTCTGACCTCCGCTCACGGCGTGAAGTGCTCGATCGTGATGCTCGAGGACGTGACCTTCGAGCGTCAGTTCGGCGCCGAGGTCGGCGGCTACTTCCAGGGCGTGCTCGAGGAGCACGGCATCGAGGTGCACGGCGGTGACGAGCTGGAGCGGCTCGAGGGCGAGGACGGCCGCGTGAGCAGGGTGGTCACCAAGGGCGGCCTCGAGCTGGATTGCGACCTCGTGGTGATCGGCGCAGGCGTGGCGCCGGACGTCATGCTCGCCAAGCAGGCGGGGCTCGAGCTGGGAGAGGCCGGTGGCGTGAAGTGCTCGGCGTGCCTGGAGACCTCGGTGCCCGGCATCTACGCCGCGGGCGACATCTGCGAGTACGACAGCCCGGTGCACGGCCGGCCGATCCGCGTGGAGCACTGGGACGTGGCCTTCAACCACGGCCGCACCGCCGCCCTGAACATGATGGGCCGCAAGACCGAGCACGCCGTGGTGCCCTACTTCTTCTCCGACCTGGCGGACTGGAGCTCGATGGAGTACGTCGGCCCCGGCACCGGCGAGCCCGTGATCCGCGGCTCGCTGGAGGACGGCGACTTCACCGTCTTCTACCTCGACGGCGGGCGCGTGACCGCCGCCCTGACCGTGGGCCGCTCAGACGACCTCGACCACGCCAAGCGCTTCATCAAGGAGTCCGCGAAACCGGATAGAAATGGTCTCGCTGACGAGTCCACCGACCTGGAGGGCCTGGGATGATCCGGCACGCTTCTGAACGTCTGGGCTTCGCGGTGGCGTTCTTCACCTCGCGCGCCCGGTCGGCGGAGGCCGGGGGGCCCGCGCCGGCAGCTGCGGGGCAGGGACTCGAACCCCGATAACCAGCTCCAGAGGCTGGCGTCTTGCCATTAGACGACCCCGC
>DAIMGB010000103.1:0-6855 GCA_036724195.1 Thermoleophilaceae bacterium | reverse complement strand
TGTTCGCCTCCGGGATGGCCGCCTGCTCGGCCGTGCTGATCGGCCTGCTCCAGCCCGGCGACGCACTGGTGCTGCCGTCCGACTGCTACATGAGCGTGCGCGGCGTGGCGCACGACCACCTGGCCCCGTGGGGGGTGCACGTGACCGCGCTGCCCACCGTGGCGCTCGCCCCTGAGGAGCTGCCCGACCGGCTGGCGCTGCTGTGGCTGGAGACCCCGTCGAACCCGGGCCTCGACCTCTGCGACGTGAGCGAGCTGGCCGCGGCCGCGCACGAGCGCGGCGCGCTGGTGGCGGTGGACAACACCTTCGCCACTCCGCTCGGCCAGCGCCCGCTCGAGCTTGGCGCCGACCTCAGCGTGGTCAGCGCCACCAAGCACCTCTCCGGCCACAGCGACGTGCTGCTGGGCTACGTGTCCGCGCGCGACCCGGAGCTGGCCGAGCGCCTGCGCCACTGGCGCAGCGAGACCGGCGCGATCGCCGGCCCGTTCGAGACCTGGCTGGCCCATCGCTCGCTGGCCACGCTCGACATGCGGCTGGAGCGCGCCTGCTCGAATGCCCAGGCGCTGGCCGAGGCGCTCGCCGCCCGCGAAGACGTGTCCGGCCTGCGCTACCCGGGCCTGCCGACGGACCCCGCGCACGAGCTGGCGCGGCGACAGATGAGCCGCTTCGGCACGATCGTCTCGTTCGACCTCGGCAGCCGCGAGCGCGCCGAGGCCTTCCTGGAGCGCGCCGAGCTGGTCACCGAGGCCACCAGCTTCGGCGGCCTGCACTCAAGCGCCGAGCGTCGCGGCCGCTGGGGCCGCGAAGAAGTTCCCAAGGGCTTCATCCGCCTGAGCGCGGGCTGCGAGGATCCCGCTGACCTCTTGAATGACGTCGAGCGCGCGCTCGCGTCGGCGTAGGATCGGCCACGGGATGGACTGGGTCTACTGGATGATCGCCGCAGGGGCGCTGGCCGCCGGAGAGATCGTGACGATGGGCTTCTTCCTCGGGCCGATCGCGATCGCGGCGGTGCTCGCGGCCGTGGTGGCGCTGCTCACCGATAGCTTGGCGGTCGAGCTGGCCGTGTTCTCGGTCGCGGCGATCGCCTCGGTCGGCGTGCTGCGGCCGATCGCGCGCAGCCACATGCGCACCCCCGCGCAGCTTCGCACCGGCACCGCCGCGCTGGTAGGCACGCGCGCTCTGGTGCTCGAGCGGGTGGACGCGAACGGTGGCAGTGTCAAGATCGGCGGTGAGATCTGGACCGCCCGCGCCTACGACGAGGACCATGTGATGGAGCCGGGCATGCGGGTTGACGTGATGAAGATCGACGGCGCGACAGCGCTCGTCGCCGAATAGGAGGTGTCGAAGTGGCCGGACCGATCGTCCTGGGCGTAGTTGCCCTTCTGGTGTTGATCACCATCTCGCGCGCGATCCGCATCGTGCCGCAGGCGCGCGCGGGGGTGGTGGAGCGCCTCGGCCGCTACCAGCGCACGCTCGACGCGGGCCTGACGTTGGTCGTTCCCTACGTGGACCGGGTGCGGCCGCTGATCGACCTGCGCGAAACGGTGGTCTCGTTCCCGCCGCAGCCGGTGATCACCGCGGACAACCTCGTGATCAACATCGACACGGTCATCTACTTCCAGGTCACAGACCCCAAGGCCGCGAGCTACGAGATCGCCGACTACATCGCCGCGATCGAGCAGCTCGTAACCACAACCCTGCGGAACGTCAGCGGCGGCATGACGCTGGAGGACACGCTGACCTCGCGCGACAAGATCAGCGGCGAGCTGCGCATAGTGCTCGACGAGGCCACGGGCAAGTGGGGCATCCGCGTGAACCGCGTGGAGCTGAAGTCCGTGGACCCGCCCGCCACGATCCAGGAGGCGATGGAGAAGCAGATGCGCGCCGAGCGCGACCGTCGCGCTGCGATCCTGACCGCCGAGGGCGTGAAGCAGTCGCAGATCCTGACCGCCGAGGGCGAGAAGCAGGCGTCGATCCTGCGGGCCGAGGGCCAGCGGCAGTCGCAGATCCTGAGCGCCGAGGGCCAGTCCCAGGCGATCGAGACCGTCTTCGCTGCCATCCACGCGGGCGATGCCGACCCCAAGCTGCTCGCCTACCAGTACCTGCAGGTGCTGCCCCAGATCGCGCAGGGCGAGTCCAACAAGGTCTGGATCATCCCCAGCGAGATCACGGCGGCGCTGGGCCAGCTCGCGGGCGCGCTGCCGAAGAGCGAGCAGCCGCCGGAGCCGCCGCCGCGCCCAGCACCCTAGTGCGGAGTATCCGCACTAGACGGTGCTAAATTTGTGCACCGTGAATCCGTTCGTAATCGACGTCCCGGCCCCCGCCGAGGACCTGATCGACCGGGCCGGCGAGCTCGAGAGGCTCGCCGGGCTGGCCGAAGGGGGCCACAACGCGCGCCTCATCGCCCCGCGGCGATACGGCAAGACGACGCTGCTGAGCCGTTTGGGCGAGGAGGCCGAGCGGCGTGGGATGCGCAGCGTGTACGTGGACTTCTTCGGGGTGATCACGCTCGACGACGTCGCGACGCGCATCGACCGCGCGTACACCGACGCGCTGAAGGGCTCGCTCGCCTCCTGGTACGCCGGCGTCCGGCGCCGCTGGCGGCTGAAGGGGAAGGTGGGTGTGGGCGGCACCGGCGCGGAGGCCGAGTCGCTCTTGGCCGGCGAGGCAGGCGAGCTGCTCACCGACGTGCTGGACCTCCCCAAGCGCCTACACGAGCGCGATGGGCTCCGGACGCTCGTGATGATGGACGAGTTCCAGGAGATCCTGACCGCCGCGGACTCCGCCGACGCGGTGATCCGAAGCAGCATTCAGCACCACCGCGACGAGGCGAGCTACGTGTTCGCGGGCTCGCACCCCGGGCTGATGGGGGAGCTGTTCGGCGGCAGGGGCCGCCCGCTCTACGGGCAGTCGCGCGAGATCCAGCTTCACCCGCTTGGCGACGAGGATCTGGCCGAGTACGTCGAGGCCCGATTCGCCCGCTCGGGCCGTTCGGCCGGCGCGGTCATGGAGGATCTGCTCGACCTGGTTCGCGGGCACCCGCAGCGCGCGATGCTGCTCGCGCACCACCTCTGGGAGGCCGCGGGCACGCGGCCACCGGGCCCGGAGGAGTGGGGAGTGGCCGTTGCTGCGGCGTTCAGCGAGCTGCAGGAGGCGTTCGAGCGTTACTGGGAGCGGCTGTCGACCAACGAGCGCCGCGTTCTCGCGGCGGTCGCCTGGACGGGCAAGTGGGGACTGGGCACCTCGCTGCTGGCCAAGGACACGCTCGAGCGCTTCCGGCTGAGCAAGAGCACCGCTCGCTCGGTGAGCGGCCAGCTCGTCAGGGAGGGAGAGCTGCAGCGCCTCGAGGACGGCGGGTACCAGCTGGTCGATCCGGTGCTGGAGGCGTGGGTCGCCTCCGACCGGCGCGCACGCACGTGAGCTAGCCTCAAACCCGGCATGTTCGACACGCTCTCAGAGCGCCTCCAGGGCGCACTCGACGACGTCCGATCGCGCGGCAAGCTCACCGAGGACGACATCAAGAAGGCGATGCGCCAGGTGCGCCTCGCGCTGCTCGAGGCCGACGTGAACTTCAAGGTCGTCAAGGAGTTCACGGATGCCGTGCGCGAGCGCGCGCTCGGCGAGCAGGTGCTCGAGTCGCTGAACCCGGGCCAGCAGGTGGTCGCGATCGTGAACGACGAGCTGGCCAAGCTGATGGGCGGCTCCGGGCGCGAGCTGGTCTTCGCCAAGCAGGGCCCCACGGTGATCCTGATGGCCGGCCTTCAGGGCTCCGGCAAGACCACCGCCTGCGGCAAGCTCGCCAAGCACCTCAAGGAGGAGCACGGCATGGACGTGGCGCTGGCCGCCTGCGACGTCTATCGCCCCGCCGCCGTGGACCAGCTCGCAAAGGTGGGCGCCCAGGCCGGGGCGACCGTCTACGAGCAGGGCACCGGGCGCAACCCGGTGGACATAGCCGAGTGGGCTCTCGACCAGGCCAAGCAGGACGGCCGCGACGCGCTGATCGTGGACACGAGCGGCCGCCTGCACATCGACGAGGAGCTGATGGCCGAGCTGGCCGAGATCAAGAAGCGCGTCAAGCCGCACGACGTGCTGCTGGTGGTGGATGCGATGACCGGCCAGGACGCCGTGAACGTGGCCGAGCGCTTCGCCGATGTGACGCAGTTCGACGGCGTGGTGCTCTCCAAGCTCGACGGCGACGCCCGCGGCGGCGCGGCGCTGTCGGTGCGGGCGGTCACCGGCAAGCCGGTGATCTACGCGTCGACGGGGGAGAAGCTCGGCGACTTCGAGCGCTTCCACCCGGACCGCATGGCCCAGCGCATCCTCGGCATGGGCGACGTGATGACGCTCGTCGAGAAGGCCGAGCGCCAGATGGACGAGCGGCAAGCTCAGGAGCTCGAGCGCAAGATCCGAAAGGAGCAGTTCACCCTCGACGACTTCCTCGATCAGCTCCAGCAGATCCGCAAGATGGGGCCGCTGCAGAGCCTGCTCAAGATGATGCCCGGGGTGGGCCAGCAGCTCGGCAACGTGAACCTCGACGAGCGCGAGCTGGACCGCCTCCAGGCGATCATCCAGTCGATGACGCCGGAGGAGCGGGCCAACCCGAAGATCATCGACGGCTCGCGCCGCAGGCGGATCGCGCACGGCTCCGGCACGAACGTGCAGGCGGTCAGCCAGCTGGTCAAGCAGTTCGGCCAGATGAGGAAACTGATGCGCCAGCTGTCGCGCGGAAAGATGCCCGACCTGCAGCAACTGGCCGGCGGCCGGTAGTTGGGCAAGCACCCGGCTCGGCCGGGTGCGCAGCCTTTGCTCTAGCCTTACCGCTTCTTATGAGCGTACGAGTCCGGCTCACGCGAGTGGGCAACAAGAAGAACCCGATCTGGCGCGTGGTCGTGTCCGACCAGCGCTCGCCGCGGGACGGCCGCTTCATCGAGACGATCGGGCACTACAACCCGCAGACCGACCCCTCTACGATCGTCGTGGACGAGGAGCGCTACCAGCACTGGGTCTCCCGCGGAGCGCAGCCCTCGGGCACGGTGAAGAGCCTCATGCGCGCCCTGTCGCGCGCCGAGGCCGGCGCCGCCAGCGACGCCTCCTAGGTGGAGGAGCTGCTCGCCTACCTGGCCCGGACGCTCGTCGACGAGCCCGGGGAGGTGTCGGTCGAGTCCTTCGAGGAGGACGACGGCACGCTGATGCTGGAGCTCCAGGTGGCCGAGGACGACACCGGCAAGGTGATCGGCCGAGGGGGCCGCACCGTGGCCGCGCTGCGCACGGTCGTAAAGGCCGCGGCCGTCAGGCACGAGCGCCGCGTCCTCGTCGACGTACTCGATTGACGCTGGTCAGCGCGGGCCGGGTGGGCCGCGCGCACGGGCGCGACGGCAGCTTCTACGTGGCCGACGCCCGGCACGAGCTCAGCATGGGCACGGAGGTCACGGTGGGCAATGGCGAGCACCGCGTGGAGCGCCGCGACGGGACCGACTCGCGCCCGCTCGTGCGGCTCTCCGGGGTCCGTGACGCGCGCGAGCTGCAGGGCCAGCTGCTGCTGGTGGAGGCATCCCTCGACGAGGGGGAGTGGCTGGCCAGCGACCTCGTGGGCTGCCGGGTCGAGGGCCTCGGCGAGGTCAAGCGCGTGATCGACGCCCCGTCGTGCCCGCTGCTCGAGCTCGACGACGGCACGCTCGTGCCGTTCATCTCCGATGCGATCGTGGCGGTGGACGTCGAGGCGCGCAGAATCGAGGCCGACGCGGGCTGGTTGGGGCAGCAGTGAGGATCGACGTCTTCACGCTGTTCCCGTCGTGGTTCGCCTGGTTCGCCGAGCAGCGCCACGTGCGCAACGCCGCCGAGCGCGGCCATCCGTTCGAGGCCGTGGACCTGCGCGCCACCACGCCGCTGGGCTCGGGGCAGGTGGACGACACCCCCTACGGCGGCGGCGCCGGCATGGTGATCCGCGTGGACGTGGTCGAGGCCGCGCTCGCGGCCCGCTACGGCGGCGACCCGCTCGCGCGCCCGCCCGGCCGCAGGGTGGTGGCGCTCTCCGCCGGCGGCCGCCAGTTCGACGACGTTCTGGCCTCCGAGCTCGCCGGGGCCGGGGACCTGACGCTGCTCTGCGGCCGCTACGAGGGCTTCGACGACCGCGTACACGGGCACCTCGCCACCGACGTTGTCTCGATCGGCCCCTACGTGCTCGCAGGCGGCGAGCTGGCGGCGATGGTGATCGCCGATTCGGTGATCCGGAAGCTGCCGGGCGCGCTGGGCCACGAGGACAGCGCGCTCGAGGAGTCCTTCAGCCCGGCGCTTGAGGGCGCGCCCGAGTACCCGCACTACACCCGGCCGGTCGAGTGGCGCGGCCACGCGGTGCCGGAGATCCTTCTGTCGGGCGACCACGCTCGCGTGCGCGAATGGCGCCTGGAGCGGGCCCGGGAGCGCGCCAGGGCTCGCTAGGCCCTTCGCTACCATTCGGCCACGCGCGGCACGCCCCCGGTGGTCGCGCCTCTTCTATGTCAGGCGTCATCGACAGCATCGAGCGTGCCCAGTTGCGCCGCGTCCCGCGCTTCGCCGCAGGGGACCGCGTGCGCGTCCACTTCCAAGTGGTCGAGGGCGCCCGGCGCCGTACCCAGGTGTTCGAGGGCATCGTGATCAAGCGCCAGGGCAGCGGAGCGCGCGAGACCTTCACGGTCCGCAAGCAGTCGTTCGGAGTAGGGGTGGAGCGCACGTTTCCCGTGCATTCGCCCAAGATCGAGCGCATCGAGGTCGCCGCTCGCGGCGACGTGCGGCGCGCGAAGCTCTACTACCTGCGCGACCGAGTGGGCCGCGGCGCCCGCGTGCGCGAGCGCCGCTTCACCGGCGAGGACCTTTCGG
>DAIMGB010000102.1:2934-6931 GCA_036724195.1 Thermoleophilaceae bacterium | reverse complement strand
ATGCACTTCGTAGGAGCTGATGCCGTTCTTGGCGTTGGCCACCAGCCAGATCACGAACCAGACCACGGTCATCGCGGAGCCGCTTCGATGCTGTGGGCGCGCTCGGCTGCGCTCTCGAGCAGCGCGCCGACCAGGAGATGTGCTCCCGACCCGACGCCGAGTGTCCAGTAGCCACGGAACCAGCGTCGTGCGTGCTCGTCGGTGGTGACCGTGCGCATCGTGCCCGACAGCAGGGTTCGGTCCCCGTCGAGCGGCGTCGCGGCAGGCGAGTAGACCGTCTTGGCGTAGCCGGGCTCCGAGAAGTCGCAGAAGTCGTCGCGGCTGACCTCGGCGTACTGGATCACCGGCCGCCAGAACTTCCCGACCAGGCCCAGGCAGAGCTCTTGGGGCGGGCGTTCGCCGAGCAGTACCCAGCCACCAGCCGCTGCAGGTAGATCTGCCATCTCGCTGAGCCGCAGGTGTTCGGGAGGGGAGGGGGGTCGCAGCCCGTGCCAGAGGAAGCTCGCGAGCTCTGGCAACTCACGCAGGGCGCCGAGGACGCCCACGAGGTGCTCCTGGCGGCCCAGCTCGATCAGGTCGACCTCCATGAGGGCCGCCCACGCGGTCTCCGGCTCGACGTCGACCACCGTGGCCACGGAGTCCGACACCTCGTACTCGGGCATGAACTCGTCGAGGAGTGTCATGCCGTAGTGAGCGCCGCGTGCCGTCGAGGCCGCCGCCGGTACTCCCGGCAGGTGATGCCCGGCGGGATCGTGGGCGGCTCGACGTAGAAGTTGGGATCGGTCTGCATCGCGGGTCCAACCTATGGCGCCTGGGCGCGCCGGTCGTCGGTCGAGACCCGCAGACCACGCGGACACCTCCGCAGCGACGATTGCGGGTAACTACTGAGGGGCCGGATCGGGGAGGGACGCCGGTCGGACGCTCGTGCCCGCGAGCCCGTGCAGCGCCGCCTGGGCATCTTCCAGGGCGGCGATCACGGCGATTCCCCCCGTGGCATCGGCAAAGCGCGCCGCGGCTTCCGCCTTCGGCCCCATGGAGCCCCGCGGTAGTGCGAGAGCGCGCACCTTTTCGGAGGTCGCGCAGCGGAGGGCGCGACCGTGGCCGTTCTCTCCACCTACCTCGATGGCTGGAACGTCCGTAAGCAGCAGCAGGGCGTCCGCCTCAAGCTGTTGTGCGAGCAGAGCGGCCGCCAAATCCTTATCGATCACGGCCTCCACGCCGTGCAGCCGGCCGCCGCCGAGCGCCACCACCGGGATGCCGCCGCCGCCGGCGCAGATCACGATCACGCCGCGCTCGACGAGCAGGCGGATCGTGCCGAGCTCCACGATCGAGCGCGGCTCCGGCGACGGCACCACCCGGCGCCAACGCTCGCCGTCCCGCGCCACGCTCCAGCCGCGCTCGACCGCCAGTCGCCTCGCCTCATCCTCGTCGTAGACAGGGCCGACCGGCTTGGAGGGGCTCTCAAAAGCGGGGTCGTCGGGATCCACGATCACCTGGGTGAGAAGAGTGGCTACGTCGTGGTCGGGGAGCTCGTTCTGCAGCTCTTGCTCCAGGAGGTAGCCCACCATTCCCTCGCTCTCCGCTCCGAGCACGTCGAGCGGGTACGGACGGACGTCCGGATACGCGAGCGCCTGCAGGGCCAGTAGCCCGACCTGCGGTCCGTTGCCGTGGGTCACGATCAGCTCGTTGCCGGCGGCGATCTCCGCGAGGCTCGCGACCGCTTCCGCCACGTTTCGGCGCTGGGTCTCGGCGTCGGCCGGTTCGCCGCGGCGCAGCAGCGCATTGCCGCCGAGGGCGGCGACGACCCTCACGCCCAGTGTCCGTCGATCAAGCTGTGGATCGCGGCCTGCTCGGTGGGGAGGCGGTTGGCGGCCTGCTCGAAGACCACCGAGTGCGGGCCGTTGATCACCTCGGCCGCGACCTCCTGGCCGCGGTGCGCGGGCAGGCAGTGCATGAACACGGCGTCGCGGCGAGCGCAGCGCATGAGCTTGTTGTCGACCCGGTAGGGCTCGAGCGCCGTCAGCCTGGCCGCCTGCTCGGCCTCCTCGCCCATCGACACCCAGACGTCGGTGTAGACCGAGTGCGCTTCGGCTACCGCCTCGCGCGGGTCGGAGGGCAGCTCGACCCGGCTGCCGTGCCGCTCCGCCACCTCCGCGGCGCCGTCCACCACCCGCTTGTCGGGCCGGTAGCCGTCCGGCGTCGCCACGGCGATGTCCACTCCCATCAGCGCGCAGGCCTCGAGCAGCGAGTGCGCGACGTTGTTGCCGTCTCCCAGGTAGGCGAGCTTCAGCCCGGCCAGCCGCCCGAAGCGCTCGTTCAGGGTGAGCAGGTCGGCCAGCGCCTGGCACGGGTGGTGCTCGTCGGTGAGCGCGTTGATCACCGGCACGCTCGCCGCGGCGGCGAGCTCCTCCACGTCTGACTGGGCGAAGGTGCGGATCGCGATGGCGTCCACGTAGCTGCTCAGCACGCGGCCGGTGTCGGAGATCGGCTCTCCCCGCCCGAGCTGGAGCTCGTCGGGGCGGAGCATCACGGGCAGCATCCCGAGCCGGGCGGCCGCGGCCTCGAGCGAAACGCGCGTCCGGGTCGACGGCTTCGAGAAGAAGCAGGCGAGCACCTGGCCCGCGTGGCGCTCACGCCAGCCGAGCGGCGAGATCTTCATCGCCGTGGCCACCGTGAGCAGGTGCTCGAGCTGGGCGTGGTCGAGGCCGCCGATGGTGAGCAGGTCCGAAGGCTCGCTGGCGGCGGTCACGCTCACTTCGGTCCCTCCCCGTGGAGCGGGTCCCGCTCGATCGGGCAGGACATGCAGCGCGGCCCACCGCGTCCGCGGCCGAGCTCGGCGCCGGCGATCGTGATCACCTCGACGCCTTCACTCCGCAGCCGCGTGTTCGTGTCGACGTTGCGCTCGTAGGCGAGGACCACACCGGGTGCGACGGCGAGGACGTTGTTGCCGTCGTCCCACTGCTCGCGCTCGGACTCGTAGGCGTCACCGCCCGTCTCGAAGAGGCGGAGCCGCTCGACCCCGAGGGCCGCGGCGATGGCCTCGAACAGGTCGGGCGCGCGCTCGACGCGGACCTCCTCTCCGTGCGGCGTGAGCACGAACCCGCTCAGCTCCCGCTTCACCTCCGGATAGATCGTGAAGGCGTCGCGGTCGACCTGGGTCATGACCGTGTCGAGGTGCATGCTCGACCGCTGGGCCGGCATCGAGACCGCGATGATCTGGCTGGCTGCGCCCGCGGCGAACAGCCGCCTCGCCAGCAACTCGACGCCGGCTGGCCTCGTGCGCTCGCCCATCCCGATCAGCACGCAGCCACGCCCGATAACCAGCACGTCGCCGCCCTCCAGCTGAGCGGGCCCGCCCAGGCCGTCGCTCCAGATCTCGCGATCCGCGGCGAATGTTGGGTGGTTGCGGTAGATCGCGTCCAGGTGAATCGACTCGCGCCGCCGTGCCGGCTTCGCCATGGCGCTCACGGACACTCCGCCGTACACCCAGGCCGACGTGTCACGCGTGAAGAGATGGTTCGGCAGTGGGGGGAGTACGAACCCGTCGACCTCGGGAGCGAACGCCACCAGCGAGATGCTGCGGAACGGAAGCTCGTCGTATGCGATGCCGCCGATCAGCTTGGTGGCCAGCTCGTCGCTCGGCAGCGAGCCGAGCCATGCCTCGACGGCCGGCCCGAGGCTCGGTCCGAGCAAGGCCTGCTCGGTGGTCTGCGTGAGCACCTCCGCGCGAGTTGCGGGATCGTCAAGGGTCCGCGCCAGAAGGTCGTGCAGGTAGAGCACCTCGACGCCGCGTTCGCTGAGTGCGTCGGCGAAGGCGTCGTGCTCCTGGCGCGCCCGCTTGACCCAGATGACGTCGTCGAACAGCAGCGCGTCCTTGTTGCGCGGGGTCAGGCGCTTGAGCTCAAGGTCGGGGCGGTGCAAGACGACCCGCCTGAGCGTCCCGATCTCGGAGCCCACGTGCAGCCGGGGACGCGGCCCCGGTCGCGCGGCGCCGGCC
>DAIMGB010000102.1:407-2924 GCA_036724195.1 Thermoleophilaceae bacterium | reverse complement strand
GCGCCACAGCCGAGCGGGAGCCGAGCTCGGCGCCTTCTCGCGCCGCCTGGCGCGCCTGCCACCACTTCATCAGCACGTAGACGGGAATCCCGGCCATCAGCAGGACGAAGCCCTTGGCGATGATGTCCTTGCCCGATCCGGTGATCGCCCAGATCGAGTAGGCGAACGCCAGCGCGGCAATGGCCACGTCGCGGACGAAGTCGCGCCGGTCAAACAGCTCGGGCTCCGTGAAGTACAGGTGGGCCTGAGCCGCCGCCGAGTAGGCGTACGGGACGAGCGTCGTGAGGGTGGCCAGCAGGATCACGAAGGTGAAGGCGTCCACCAGCCCCTTCGTGTAGTTCATCAGCATCAGCCCGGTCAGCAGGACGGACGAGACGACCAGCCCGAACACGGGCGTCTTGCGCTCGCCGTGGACGCGGGCGAAAGGCTCGGGGAAGAGGCCGTCCTCGGCGGCGGCCAGCGGCACCCGGCCCTGCAGCATGATCCAGCCGTTCAGGGCCCCGAAGGTCGCGGCCATCGCTACGAGCGCGATCACCTTGTCCCAGCTTCCGCCGAACATGTCGCCGGCCGCCAGCGCGAACGGGCTGGAGGACTGGGCGAGCCGCCCGCTCGGGACGACGCCCATGATCGCGAACGTCGTGATGAGGTAGACCACGGTCGCCGCGAGCGTGCCGTACACGGTCGCCTTCGGGATGTTGCGCTTCGGGTCCTTGACCTCCTCGGCCGCCACGGTGGCGGACTCGAGGCCGATGAACGCCCACAGCGTCAGCGGCGCGGCGGCGCTGATCGCGCTCCAGGTGCCGTGCGGGGCGAACGGCGTCAGGTTGGACGACTTCACGAAGAACAGCCCGACGACGCCGATGATCGCCAGCGGCACGAACTTCACCACCGTGGTCACGACCTGCACCTGGCCGGTCTCGCGCGTGCCGAAGATGTTCACGAAGGTGAGCAGCCAGATCACGGCGATGCCCACCAGAGCGGCAAGCAGGTGGTTGCTGTTCAGGTCGCCCCAGAACACCGCCAGGTAGCCCACGAAGGCCACGGTGATCGCGGCGTTGCCGGCCCAGGCGGCGATCCAATAGCCCCACGCGGTCTGGAAGCCGATGAAGTCACCGAAGGCGCGGCGGGCGTACGCGTACGGACCACCGGTGCGGGGAAACGTCCGGCCGAGCCGCGCGAACACCAGCGCCAGCAACATCGCGCCGATGCCGGTGAAGATCCAGCCGAAGATCGAGACCGGGCCGGCCGCACTGGCGAGCGAGGACGGGAGTAGGAAGACCCCCGACCCGACCATGTTGCCGATCACGAGGGCCGTTGCCATCCACAACCCCATCGTTCGATTCAGCTTGGGCTTCTGCGCGGGCGCTCCGTTGCCTCCATTCGTGCTCGCGGGCATCATCCGCCTCCTTCTTCGGGCGCCCGGGCGGGGCGCGGGCCAGTGACCGCCATGCTCCAACGCGGCTCGTCCTCCGGCATCGGTGGCAGCTACTGGTCCGGATGCGTACCGTGCACGTAGTGGGCCGGCCGCTCTCTACGGATGAGCTTCGTCGTATGCACGCCTATTGGCGCGCGGCGAACTATCTGTCGGTCGGGCAGATCTACCTGCTCGACAACCCGCTGTTGCGAGAGCCGCTGCGGCTCGAGCAGGTAAAGCCCCGGCTGCTCGGGCACTGGGGCACGACGCCCGGGCTTAACTTCGTCTACCTGCACATGAACCGGGCGATCAAGCGGCACGACCTCGATGCGATCTATGTGACCGGCCCGGGGCACGGAGGTCCCGGGCTCGTGGCCAACGCCTACCTGGAGGGCACCTACACCGAGGTCTATCCGCACATCGGTCACGACGAGGAGGGCCTGCGCCGGCTGTTTCGCCAGTTCTCGTTCCCGGGAGGGGTGCCGAGCCACGTGGCCCCCGAGACGCCCGGCTCGATCCACGAGGGAGGCGAGCTCGGCTACTCGCTCGTGCACGCCTACGGCGCCGCTTTCGACAACCCCGGTCTGCTCGTCTGCTGCGTGGTCGGCGACGGCGAGGCGGAGACCGGCCCGTTGGCGGCCAGCTGGCACTCGAACAAGTTCCTCAACCCGGCCAAGGACGGCGCGGTCCTGCCCGTGCTGCACCTGAACGGCTACAAGATCGCCAACCCGACGGTGCTCGCGAGGATCGATCGCGACGAGCTGACTTCGCTGCTCGAGGGCTACGGCCACCGGCCGCTGTTCGTGGAAGGCGACGATCCCGAGGCGATGCACCAGCTGATGGCGGCCACCCTCGACGAGGCCGTCGTCGAGATCAAGCGGATCAAAGAGGACGCGCGCAACGGCTCGGTCGAGCGGCCGCGCTGGCCGATGATCGTGCTCGTCACGCCGAAGGGCTGGACGGGTCCAAAGGAGGTCGACGGCAAGCCGGCGGAGGGAAGCTTTCGCTCGCACCAGGTGCCGCTCGCCGGTCTCCGCGAGAACCCCGAGCACCTCCGGCAGCTCGAGGCCTGGCTGCGCGGCTACCGGCCCGAGGAGCTGTTC
>DAIMGB010000102.1:0-397 GCA_036724195.1 Thermoleophilaceae bacterium | reverse complement strand
TCCAACCCGAACGCGAACGGCGGCAAGCTCACGGTGGCGCTGGAGCTGCCCGACTTCCGCGACTACCAGGTCGACGTTCCCGCGCCCGCGGCTCGCAGCAGCGAGGCCACGCGCGTGCTGGGGACCTTTCTCCGCGACGTCACCCGAAGCAACCAGGACCGGTTCCGGGTATTCGGCCCTGACGAGACGGCGTCGAACAGGCTGTCGGCGCTGTTCGAGGCGACCGACCGCCAGTGGCTCGCGAGGACCGAGCCGACGGACGACCACCTTGGTCGTGAAGGAGCCGTGATGGAGGTGCTGTCCGAGCACCTCTGCCAGGGCTGGCTGGAGGGCTACCTGCTGACCGGCCGGCACGGGCTGTTCAACTGTTACGAGGCGTTCATCCACATCGTGGACT
>DAIMGB010000101.1:0-6933 GCA_036724195.1 Thermoleophilaceae bacterium | reverse complement strand
CTCCAGGCGCTCGACTTCCACCTCTCGCAGCCGCGCGAGGTCGCCCTGGTGGGCCCCGACCTGCGCCCGCTCGAAGCGGTGGTGCGCGGGCGCTTTCGCCCGCACATCGTGCTGGCGGGCGGCAAGCCGGGCGAGGTCCCGCTCCTCGAGGGGCGCGAGCCCATCGACGGCCGAGCGGCCGCCTACGTGTGCGAGCGCTTCGCCTGCAAGGCACCGGTGACCGAGCCGGCGGAGCTCGAACGGCTGCTGTCCTGACATGGGCTAGCCGATAACAGCTTGCTCATCGCTCTTTGCTAGAACGAACGAGGACTCGCACCGACCTCGCAAGGAGCATCGCCTGGCCACCTGGACCCGTTCGATCATCCGCCATCGCAAGAAGGTGCTGGCCCTTTGGGTGGTCATCTTCGCGCTGGGCGGCTACGGCGCGTCGATGCTCGGCGGCCTCCTGTCGAACCGCTTCAGCGTGCCCGGCTCGGAGGCCGAGCAGGGACGCGACCTGCTTTCGAAGCGGGTCGGCGAGAAGGGCGACGGCAACTTCACGCTCGTGCTCCGGGCGCAGGGCTCAACTCGCGACCCGGCCTTCCAGCGCGCCGCTGCCGCGGCGGCCGACCGCGGCGCCACCGCGGTCAAGGGCGGCCGTGCCGGGCCGCTGCTACAGGCGGGCCACGGAGTCGCGTACGCCCAGATCGCGACCCCGCTCGACGCGTCCGACGCCGCCAAGAAGACGCCCGACATGCGCCGGGCGATCGGCCACGTCTCGGGGGCGACGACCTACCTGTCGGGCTTCCCCGCCATCGGCCACGACACCCAGAAGATCTACAACAGCGACCTCGGCAAGGGCGAGGCGATCGCGGTGCCGATCGCGCTGCTCGTGCTCGCCTTCATGTTCGGCACGCTCGGCGGCGTCATCGTGCCGCTGCTGTTCGCCGCGGTGACCATCCCGACGACGCTCGGCGTGATCTACATCTTCGCCAACTTCATGGACATGGCCGTCTACGTGACGAACATCGTCACGCTCATCGGCCTGGCGATCGCCATCGACTACTCGATGCTGATCGTGTTCCGCTACCGAGAGGAGCTCGCCCACGGCGATGAGCCCAACGACGCGCTCGTGCGGGCCATGAGTACCGCCGGGCGGGCGACGGTCTTCTCCGGGCTGGTCGTCGCCGTGGGCCTGGCGCTGCTCGTGTTCATGCCGCTCCCGTTCATGCGCTCGATGGGCGTCGGCGGTCTCATGGTCCCGGTCGTCTCGATCCTCGCGGTGCTGAGCTTCCTGCCCGCGCTGCTCGCGGCGATGGGGACGAAGGTGAACCGGCTGCGCGTCGTCCCGCGCGGGCTGCTGGCGCGCCGCGCCTCGGGCGAGGGCGGCTTCTGGGGGAGTCTGGCCCGGACGATCATGAAGCGGCCGGTGCCGATCCTGGTTGGAGGCGCCGCGCTCATGATCGCGATCGGCCTGAACGCCGCGCGGCTCGATGTGAGCTCGGGCGACAACCGCGGCGTCCCGCTGACCACCGAGTCCACGCGCGGCCTCGCGCTGCTCGAGCGCACCCTCGGCCCGGGCACGCTCGCACCGAACCAGATCGCCATCGACACCCATGAGCGCGGCGGCGCCTTCTCGGCCGGGACGCTGGCGGCTCAGCGCCGGCTCCTGGCCAGCCTGCGGCAGGACCCGGACATCGCCACAGGCACGATCCAGGCGCCGGTGCTCGTCTCCCCCAGGGCCGGGCCGCCCGCACCCCCGGCTCGCGTGCGCCTGATTCGGGCGGGCCTGGTGGACCGAAGCGGCCAGGTGCTCCAGATCCGCGCTGCCCCGAAGGGCGACAGCGCCACCAGCTCGACGGTCGACCTGGTCCATCGCCTGCGCGACACCTACATACCGAGCGCGAAGTTCCCGAACGCGGACGTCTTCCTGACCGGGGCGCCGGCCTTCGGTGTCGACGTGATCGACAAGGCATACGGAGCTTTCCCGTGGCTGGTGGTGGCGGTGCTCGTGCTGAGCTACCTGCTCCTGCTGCGCGCCTTCCGCTCCCTGTTCCTGCCGCTCAAGGCCGTGATCATGAACGTGCTCTCAGTGGGCGCGACCTACGGGTTGCTGGTGCTCGTGTTCCAGGACGGGCACGGCACCGCGCTGGGGTTCCAGCAGTTCCCCCAGGTCGAGTTCTGGATCCCCGTGTTCCTGTTCGCGCTGCTGTTCGGGCTGTCGATGGACTACGAGGTCTTCCTGCTGTCGCGCATCCGCGAGGAGTGGGACCGGGCGCAGGACAACGAGGCGGCCGTGGCCTACGGCCTCCAGCACACCGGCCGGATCATCACGGCGGCGGCGATCATCATGGTCGCGGCCTTCTCGGGCTTCATGTTCGGGAGCTTCGTGGGCCTGCAGGAGTTCGGCCTCGGGCTGGCCGGCGCGATCTTCCTGGACGCCACGATCGTCCGCATGCTGCTCGTGCCGGCGGCGATGAAGCTGCTGGGCCGCTGGAACTGGTACCTGCCCGACGGGATCCGCCGCGTTATGCGGCTCAAGCCCGCGGCGGCCGCGGAATAACGCGACCTACAGAATGGAGAGGTAGCGGTCGAGCTCCCACTGCGAGACCTGCACGCGGTAGTCCTCCCACTCCTGCCGCTTGATCTCGATGTAGCGGTTGAAGATGTGCTCGCCGAAGGTGCGCAGCACCAGCTCCGACTCGCTGGTCAGGTCGATCGCCTCGCCGAGCGTCTCGGGGAGCTGCTCGATGCCTAGGCGCCTCCGTTCCTCCGGAGTGATGTGGTAGAGGTTCTTGTCCATCGGCTCGGGCAGCTCGTAGCCCTGCTCGATGCCCTCGAGCCCGGCCGCGAGCAGGATCGCGAAGGTCAGGTAGGGGTTGCAGGCGGGGTCCGGGCAGCGCAGCTCCATGCGCGTGGCCTGCTCCTTACCGGGGTGGTAGAGCGGCACCCGCACGAGCGCCGAGCGGTTGCGGCGCGACCAGGCGACGTACACGGGCGCCTCGTAACCGGGCACAAGCCGCTTGTAGGAGTTCACCCACTGGGCGAAGATCGAGGTGATCTCGCGCGCGTGCTTGAGCTGCCCCGCGATGAAGGCCTTGCCGACGTCTGACAGGAAGTACTGGTCGTCGGCGTCGTAGAAGGCGTTGCTCTTGTCCCGGAACAGGGACTGGTGGGTGTGCATGCCCGAGCCGTTCTCGCCGAACAGGGGCTTCGGCATGAAGGTGGCGTGCCAGCCGTACTTCATGGCGTATTCCTTCACCGTGATCCGGTAGGTCATGCAGTCGTCGGCCATCTTCAGCGCGTCGGCGTAGCGCATGTCGATCTCGTGCTGCGAGGGGCCGACCTCGTGGTGGGTGTACTCCACGTGGATGCCGAGCTGCTCCAGAGCCAGGACGGTCTCGCGGCGCACGTCTGAGCCGGCGTCGAGGGTGGTCAGGTCGAAGTAGCCGCCCTCGTCGAGGATCTCCGGGGGCTGCCCCGGCTCGGGGCGCGGGTTGCGGAAGTAGAAGAACTCGAGCTCGGGGCCCACGTAGAAGTTCGTGAAGCCCATGCCCTCCGCCCGCTCGAGCACCCGCCGGAGCACCTGGCGCGGGTCGCCCTCGTAGGGCTCGCGGCTGGGGGTCACGACGTCGCAGAACATGCGGGCGACGCCCTTGTCCTCGGGACGCCACGGGAGCACCCGGAAGGTGGACGCGTCGGGCATCGCGATCATGTCCGACTCCTCGATCGCGTTGAAGCCGGTGATCGATGAGCCGTCGAAGCCCATGCCGCCCTCGAAGGCGTCCTCGAGCTCCTCAGCGTTGATCGAGAAGCTCTTCAGCTGGCCCAGGATGTCCGTGAACCAGAGCCGGATGAAGCGAATGTCGCGGTCGGCTACGAACGACTTGACGTCGTCTGCGGTCTGCGGCTGGTCTGCCATGCGCGGCAGATTACAGCCAGCTGCGAGCCCAGCCCTTGAGCGAGCGAACCACCGGCTCGAGGGCGGCGCCCTTGGCGGTCAGCACGTACTCCACGCGCGTCGCCCTCTGCTCCACCCGGCGCTCCACTATCTCCACTGACTCGAGCTCCTTGAGGCGCTCTGAGAGCAGGCGGTCGGAGAGGTCGGGCACCAGGACCTTGATCTCGGTGAAGCGCAGCGGGCCGTCCATGAGCACGAACAGAATCGCCCCTGTCCAGCGCTTCCCGATCAGCTCCACGGCGGAGTGGTACTTGCCGCAGCAGGTCGGGCGAGCGGTCGCCTCGGACTGACGTTCCGCGGGTGCGGAGCCGGTGACCATGGCCCAATCCTAGACCGTCTAGCTCAGGCTGCCTGGAGCATGCGCGAGTCCTCGCCGGAGCCGTCCTTCGGAACGTCACCCGCCCGGGTGACGAGGTTGCCGAAGCTCGCCAGCGCGACGTGCGCGATCGTCTCGAGGATCTGCTCGTCGCTCCAGCCGCCCTCGAGCGCCTCCTCGTGCAGGTGGCGCGGCGGGGCGCTGTCGCCCTCCAGCAGGGCCTTCACGTAGCGCAGCAGCAGCGACTCCGCCTGGTCGTGCGAGTCGAACTCGCGGGCCAGGGCGATCTCGTCGAGTCCGAGGCCCGCCTCGCGCGCCGTTCGCTGAAGCGTGGACAGCGCGTACTCGCTGCCCTGGAACTCGGCCACCGCCAGCGCGATCCGCTGCTGCGTGGCCCAGGACAGGCTGCCGTGGCGCAGCTCCGAGCGGAACCGCGCGTAGGCGCGCAACACGGCCGGCGAGCCGGCCAGGACGCCTACGAAGTTGGACAGCTGCCCGCCGCCCGCGAGGGCTCCCTTCAGCACCGGAACGCTGCGCTCGGGGGCGGTCAGCTCGTCATGAACCTGGAACCGGCTCTCCTTGGTCTTCATCTGGCTACTTCACTTTCTTGCAAAGGGACTTATGTAGCGTAAGTATATGGAGCGCTCGGCGCTCTATATGCCAGTACGCATGGGCTCCTGCCCCGGATGCCCGGAGCGCAGCGCGGCAGTCCCCGAGTGGCCTAAATCGGCGAGGCGTTGGCGGTGGCGGCGGCCACCACGACCATGAAGAGCGCGAACAGGAACGCCCAGAGGGCGATGCGGTCCGGCTGGGCGAACAGCTGCTGCGTCGCGGCCGAGCGCCTGCGCGGGCGCGGCTTCGGCTGGCCGCTGATCGTGACCGTACGCCGCTCGGGAAGCGGCACCACGTTCGCGGGTGGGTTCTCGGCCCCGGCCTCGGCGGCCTGCTCGGAGCGCTGGAAGCGGCGGGTGCGCAGCGGCGGCTCGTCTATGAGGGCCTTCTGCTCCCACGCCGACAGGACTGCCTCGCGGTCGGCGTTCATATCGTCGTCATCCTCCCGCAGGGCGCGGGCGCCGGCTGGATACATCGAATCTCTTTCCTCTCGCCTGCGGGGTTAGCTGACGGGCTCGCGCTGAAAGAGTCGCGCTACACCTCTTCGGTGACTCGCCCCCGGCCATCTTGACCTGTGGTTCCCCCACGTCCCTTTTCTCTGGGACTTTGGCTCGGACGGACGGCGGCACTCTATCAGCACAGCGCAGGCCTCGGACGGAAAACCGCCGCAAAGTCGACGGATCTTTAAGAGCGGCCTGATCAGCGCCCGGCGACCTGCGAAACGTAGGTCGCGACGTCCTGCGCATCGGTGCCCTGGAGCAGCCCGGACGGCATCCGCTTCTGGCCCGTGCCGCCGATCCTGATGGCGTTCAGCACACGCTGACGGGTGACCTGGCCGATCTGGTCGAGGTCGGGACCGGTGACCCCCTGAGCGTTCACTGCATCGAGGTTGTGGCAGCTCGCGCAGGTCTCCTTGAAGATCGTCTTGCCCTCCTCCGCCTGCGCGCTGAGCGACTTCTGCTCGAGCGGCCCGGAGCCGCCCTCGGCCTCGCCGCGGCCCGCGATGACGACGGCCGGGATGCCCACGCCCACGGCCAGGTAGACGGCGATGATCAACAGCCGGAGGGCGCGCCCGCGGCCGCGCCCCGTGCCCCGGGCGGCGGCGTCGCGCACGGCGCCCGGGCCTCCCCGGAAGGCGACGGCGAAGACTGCGATGCCGAGCAGCACGAACGGAATGAGGATGAAGAGAACCTTCATGCGGCGGGCACTCTATTCCACGGCGGCGACGAGCCGCGCGGTCAACCGCGCGGCGAAATCGGAGGCTGCGCGCTCGGCCGGGCCGAGCGCTTGCCCGACGGCTCAGCCGCTCGTGGCGGCCCTGCGAGCGCGCTTCCAGCTGCCGAACGCGGCGAACACGTCGGCGAGCGCCGGCAGGCTCGAATCGTCGGAGGCCGTCTGCTGATAATCCACCATCAACAGGCGCTCGGGACGCGCACCAAGGCGCTCCGCGACGAGCCGGATCGCCTTGCAGACGTCCTCCCGGCTCGAGTTGTGCTCGCCGCCCGAGCGCTTCGCCTCGTGGGCGAACACTCCGGCGGCGCTGCCACGCGCGCCGGGCTGGGCGGCCGGCGTCGGCCGCGCTCGGCCGGCGCCCACCAGCAGTCTGCAGTGCGGGCAACGAAGCGGAGTCGGCGGCCATTTGGCCCCGGCGGATCGCTCGATCAGCAGATGGCAATGAGGACAGTAGGCGTCCTCAATCTCTGCGCTCGCCCTCTTCCGTGTGGCTGTCGCCAATTCTCTCCTCCCAACCCCTGCCCGTGTCTTATGACCACAAAGAGCGGGTGCGAAACATCGCATGGGTTACGGCGACCCGCTCGAGGAGAGGTGCTCCGAGCCTGCGTAGACGTTGAACGAGCTGCCCCGCGTGAAGCCGCACAGCAGCATGTGGCGGTCGCGCGCGAGGTCCACCCCCAGCGTGGACGGCGCACCCACGGCCACCACTCCGAGCAGGCCCGCCACGCTGGCCTTCTGCACCAGCTCGAAACCCGCCCGTCCGCTCAGGCAGGCGATCACACCATGCAGCGGATAGCGGCCGTCGAGCAGCATGCGGCCGATGGCCTTGTCC
>DAIMGB010000100.1:0-6996 GCA_036724195.1 Thermoleophilaceae bacterium | reverse complement strand
CCTCGCGGCTGGCGGTCGAGGTGCTCGAGGAGGAGCTGGCGCGGCATCCGGACGACGCGCCCGAGACGCAGCTCTCGCACGCGCTGCAGGAGGCCAACAAGCGCATCTTCGAGCTGTCCACCGACGACGAATCCCGCCGCGGCATGGGCACGACGGTGACCGCCGCGCGCGTCCACGACGGCGAGGTCAGCCTCGGCCACGTGGGCGACAGCCGCGCCTACCGCCTGCACGAGGGCGAGCTCGAGCAGCTCACGCGCGACCACTCGCTGGTGGCGGAGCTGCAGCGCAGCGGGCAGCTCAGCGCCGAGGCCGCCGAGCACCACCCGCAGCGCTCGATCATCACCCGGGCGCTCGGGCCGGAGCCCGACGTGGAGGTGGACACCTACACCGTGGCCGGCCGCGAGGGCGACGTGTTCCTGCTCTGCTCCGACGGCCTGACCGGGATGGTCTCCGACGACGAGATGGCGTCGATCGTGCGCCGCGCCGGAAGCCTGGGCGACGCGGCCGAGAGCCTCGTCCGGGCCGCGAACCAGAGCGGCGGCAAGGACAACATCACCGTCGTGCTGTTCAGCCTGGCCGGCGAGGGCAACGCCAGCGCCACCGTGCCGGCGGCCGACGAGACGATCGCGGGCGGGCTGAGCGCCGCCGATCTGGAGGACGACACCTCGGAGCGGCCCGCCCCCTCCAAGGCCGCCGCGGCCGGAACCGCGACGGCGGCGCCGGCCACCACCGCGGCTCCTCCGCTGCCCAGCGGGCGGGGCTCCCGCGCCGCCACCGGCCCCGCGACCGGCCGCCGCCGCTCCGGCCGCCGCCGCGCCGCCGGCGCCTTCAAGCTGCTGCTCGGGCTGGCCGCGGTCGCCGCTGTGATCGCCGGCCTCTATGTGGCCAGCCGGCAGGTCTACTTCGTGGGCACCAACGACGCCGGCCTGGTCACGCTCTATCGAGGCGTCCCGTACGACCTGCCCTTCGGGCTGAAGCTCTACGAGCAGAGGTACGCCAGCGGCGTGCCGGTGGGAGCGATCCCACGCAGCCACCGCTCGCGCGTGCTGGACCACGAGCTGCGCGGCCGTGGCGACGCCACGGACCTGGTGCGCCAGCTCGAGCGCGGCCGCCTCGACACAGGAGGAGCCGCCGGATGACCTCTGCCCGCTCCGCGCGCATGCGCGAGCTGTTCGGCCTGATCCCGGTCACGCTGTGCGTGACGGCCGGCTTCGCCGCGGTCCTGATCACCCGCAGCGCGCAGATCCAGGACGCCACCCTCACCTACGGCGCCTTCTTCCTCGGCCTCTGCCTGGTCGGCCACCTGTTCATTCGCGCACGCCTGCCCGACGCCGACCCCTACATCTTCCCGCTGTGCGCGCTGCTTGCCGCGGTTGGGCTCGTCGAGATCTACCGCATCAAGCCCGAGCTGGCGCGGGAGCAGGCCCAGTGGTTCGTGGTCGGGCTGGCGGTGTTCTGCGCGACCATCTACTTCCTCCGCGACCACCACCGCCTGGAGCGCTACCGCTACACGATCGCGGCCGCGAGCATCGGCCTGCTGCTGCTGCCGCGCCTGCCCGGCATCGGCGCCCAGGTGAACGGGGCCTTCCTCGGCATCAGGCTCGGCCCGGTGGCCTTCCAGCCGGCGGAGCTGGCCAAGCTCGGCATCGTGGTGTTCCTGGCGAGCTACCTGCGGGAGATGGGCGACGTGTTGGTGCGCCCCCGCCTGCGCCCGCTTCCCCTGAAGAACCAGCTGCTGATGTGGGGGCTGCCCGCGCTGGGGGTGCTGCTGGTGATCAAGGTGCTGAGCCTCAGCCTCCCGGCGGCCCTGCTGCTGGCCGCATTCACGGCATCGCTGATCGCGGTCATGCGCGAGCGGCCCTCGGCCAAGCACTTCGGCCCGCTGCTCCTGATCTGGGGACTGGCGATGCTGATGCTGATCTTCATCCGCGACCTGGGCAGCTCGCTGATGTTCTTCGGCGGCTTCCTGGCGCTGCTCTACCTCTCCACCGGGCGGCTCTCGCTGGTGGGCGTGGGCGCGACGATGTTCCTCGGCGGCTCGGTGTTCTTCGCCCACGCCCAGGCGCACGTGCACGAGCGTGTGGAGATCTGGCTGCACCCGTTTGCGCCGAAGCTTGTCGACCACCAGGGCTACCAGATCGCGCAGGGCCTGTTCGCGCAGGCGGACGGGGGGCTCTTCGGCCGGGGTTTCGGGCAGGCGCTCTTACAGCTGCCCGGCGGCGGCACGATCCTCCCTGCGCCGCATACGGACCTGATCTACGCCGTGATCGCCAACGAGCTCGGCCTGTTCGGCGCGGCGGCGCTGATCATCGTCTACCTGCTGCTCCTGGCGCGCGGCTTCATGATCGCGGCGATCGCCAACGACAACTTCTCGAAGCTGCTGGCGGCCGGCCTCTCCGCCGTGCTCGCCCTGCAGGTGTTCGTGATCGTGGGCGGCGTGGTTCGCGTGATCCCGCTGACCGGCGTCACGCTGCCATTCGTCTCCTACGGCGGCAGCTCGATCGTGGCGAACATGATTCTGCTGGCGCTCCTTCTGATCGTCTCGGCCCACGCCCGCGCGGAGCGCGGCCGCCAGGGAGGGCTGGTCTGAGGTGAACCGGCAGATCACCCAGCTGTTCGGCCTCTTTGCTCTGCTGTTCGGGCTGCTCGTGGTGTTCACCTCGCGCTGGACCGTCATCGAGGCGCACAGCCTCGAGAACAAGCCCAGCAACCGGCGCGCCTTGATCCAGGAGCAGAGGGTGCCGCGCGGCGTGATCTACGCCCGCGACGACAAGACCGTGCTGGCCAAGAGTGTGCCGCACGGCCACGGCCAGAGCCGGATCTTCTCGCGCACCTATCCGACCGGGCCGCTGTTCTCGCACGCGATCGGCTACTCCTACATCCTGAACGGTCGCCGTGGCCTCGAGCAGTCCCGCAACGATGACCTGGCCGGCAAGCAGAACGAGTTCGCATCGATCCTGTCCGGCCTCGAGTCGCGGCGCAAGGAGGGCTTCGACCTGGTCACGAATCTCGACCCGGCTGGCCAGAAGACGGCCATCCAGGCCCTCGGCGGGCAGAAGGGCGCGGTGGTGGCCATCGAGCCGGCCACCGGGAAGGTGCGCGTGATGGCATCGGTGCCGGGCTACGACGCCAACCAGATCCCGAGCGGCTTCAGCCGCCTGAACCGTGACCTGAACAAGCCGCTGTTCAACCGCAGCACCCAGGAGCTCTACCCGCCGGGCTCGACCTTCAAGGTGGTGACCACCACGGCCGCGCTCGACAGCGGCAAGTTCACCCCCACCTCGATCATCAACGGCAAGTCCCCGCTGGTGGTCAGCGGCGCGCCGCTCGCCAACGACGGCGGCCAGAGCTTCGGCCCGATCACGCTCACGGACGCCCTCACGAACTCGGTGAACACGGTCTTCGCCCAGGTTGGCGAGCGCGTCGGGCGCAGCACGCTGCTCAAGTACATGGACCGCTTCGGCTTCAACCAGAAGCCCAAGCTCGACTACCCGGATGACCAGATGATCCGCAGCGGGATCCGCAACGGCAAGGGCGAGCTCGTGAACGGCAGCACCGGCTTCGACATCGGCCGCGTCGCGATCGGTCAGGGCGGCCTCGAGGGCGCCATCACGGTCAGCCCGCTGCAGATGGCCGAGGTGGCCGCGGCCGTGGCGAACGGCGGCAGGCTGATGAAGCCGCGGCTGACAGACCGCATCGTGGGCAAGGACGGGCGCGTGAAGCAGCGCATCGCGCCCGACCTCCAGGCGCAGGTGATGAAGCCCAGTACCTCGAAGCAGTTGGGCGCGATGATGAGCAAGGTGGTCGAGGAGGGCACGGCCACGGCGGCCGCCCTGCAGGGCATCCGCGTGGCCGGCAAGACCGGCACGGCGGAGGTGGCCAACCGCACCGCAAACCAGGCCTGGTTCATCGCCTTCGCCCCCGTCGACAAGCCCAAGATCGCGATCGCCGTGACGATCGAGCGCACGCAGGGCCAGGGCGGCACCGTGGCCGCGCCGATCGCCAAGCAGGTGCTCCAGGTCCTTCTAAAGCAGAAATGACCGAGGTCACCGACAACACGGTCGTCGACGGCCGCTACCAGGTGCTCAGGCGCATCGGCTCGGGCGGCATGGCCGACGTGTACTGCGCGCGCGACACGCACCTGGGCCGCGACGTCGCGCTGAAGATGCTGCACCGCCGCTACGCGCAGGACCAGGAGTTCGTCGAGCGCTTCCGGCGCGAGGCCAAGTCGGCCGCCGGGCTACAGCACCCCAACGTGGTGGGCGTGTTCGACCGCGGCGAGCACGAGGGCACGTACTACATCGCCATGGAGTACCTGCCCGGGCGCACGCTCAAGCAGGTCGTCGAGCAGGAGGCGCCGCTGCCGCAGGAGCGCGTGATCGACCTGGGCCGCCAGATCCTCGAGGCGGCCGGCTTCGCCCACCGCCGCGGCGTGATCCACCGCGACTTCAAGCCCCACAACGTGATCGTGGACGACGACTGGAACGCGAAGGTCACGGATTTCGGCATCGCCCGGGCCGGCGCCTCGGAGATGACGGAGACCGGTTCGATCATGGGCACGGCGCAGTACCTCTCGCCCGAGCAGGCCCAGGGCCACTCGGTGACGGCGGCCTCCGACCTCTACTCGATCGGCGTGATGCTCTACGAGCTGCTCGCCGGCAGGCTGCCGTTCGAGGGCGACAGCGCGGTGTCGGTGGCGCTGAAGCACCTGTCCGAGCCGCCGCCGCCGCTATCGCAGCTGCGCCCCGATGTGGACCCCGGGCTCGAGTCCGTGGTGATGGCGGCGCTGGCCAAGCAGCCGGAGCAGCGCTGGCAGACCGCCGAGGAGTTCTCCTCCGCCCTGGGCGCTGTCGGCGAGCACCTGCACGACGGCTCCGGGCGCCGCGGCCAGGACACCGCTGCCTTCGCGCCCGTGCCGGGACCGCTGCTCGTGGAGGGCAATGGCGAGGCCGTGGACGCCCCGGTCGCGGGTGCCCCGCTGGTGCCCCTCACCCCGCACGAGGCCGAGCTGGCCGGGCGGGGGCCGCGGCGCTGGCCATGGTTCGTGCTCGGGCTCTTCGTGCTGCTGCTCGTGGGCCTGCTGGCCTACCTCGCGGCGGGCGGCCTCCTGACCGGGAAGAAGGTCGAGGTGCCGCGCGTGGTCGGCAGGCAGGTGCTCGACGCCCGCAAGCGGCTCGAGGCCGCCGGCTTCAAGGTGCAGGAGTCCCGCGCGCCGAGCACCGAGGCGATCGGCCAGGTCGTGGACCAGGACCCGAATCCGGGCACGGAGGCGAAGAAGGGCTCCACGGTCACGCTCGGGGTGTCGCAGGGCCCGGGCAACGTGCGCGTGCCAGCGGTCGAGAACCTGCCAGAACGCACCGCGATCAAGGAGCTGAACGACGCCGGCCTGAAGGCCAACATGGACCCCAGGAGCTCGGACACGGTCGCGAAGGGGATCGCCATCCGCACGGTGCCGCGCGAAGGCGTCGAGGTACAGCGCGGCGGGCGCGTGCGCCTGCTCGTGAGCTCCGGGCCCGAGAAGATCTCCGTGCCGGACGTGACAGGCCTCGAGCAGAGCTCAGCCGAGGGCAGGCTGCGCGACGAGGGCCTGGGCGTGGTGGTGCAGGAGGCGGAGTCCACCGACCCCCAGGGCCAGGTCATCTCGCAGTCGCCTCCGGGCGGGACCAGTGTCAGCAAGGGCTCGCGGGTCACGATCACGGTGTCCAAGGGGACGCCGCAGGTCGACGTGCCCGATGTGACCGGCATGTCGGCGGCGAGCGCGGCCGCGAAGCTGCGCGGGGCGGGGTTGAAGCCGGTCAAGAAGGAACGCGCCACCACCAACCAGGACGAGGACGGCCAGGTGCTCGACGAGCGGCCCGGCGGCGGCTCCCAGGTCGACAAGGGCCGCAGCGTCGTAATCGTGGTGGGCAAGTTCAAGAAGCCCGCCCAACCCACTCCGACGCCCACCCCGACACCGGCTCCGCAGCCGCCCGGGACGCAGGTCCCGTGAGGGTGGCCGTCCTCTCCGGAGGCCGCTCCAGCGAGCACGACGTCTCGTTGGCCTCCGGTGAGGCGGTAAGGGCCGGGTTGGCAGGCGGCGGTCACGAGGTGCTGGACGTGCGCATCTCCCGCGCGGGGGCCTGGTCGCACGACGGCGAGCCGCTCGCGCTGCGGCCGGCTGGCGGGCTGCTCGAAGCCGAGGTCGCGTTCCCGGTGCTGCACGGCCCCTTCGGCGAGGACGGGACCCTGCAGGGGCTCCTGGAGCTG
The DNA here is from genome assembly GCA_036724195.1 of Thermoleophilaceae bacterium. Taxonomy (GTDB): domain Bacteria; phylum Actinomycetota; class Thermoleophilia; order Solirubrobacterales; family Thermoleophilaceae; genus DATACN01. The sequence continues at coordinate 750 of DAIMGB010000100.1, read as the reverse complement.
CTCGACGTGCCCTACGTGGGCGCGGGCGTGGCCGCGTCGGCCGTCTCGATGGACAAGGCGCTGTTCAAGGACCTGATGAGCGCGCACGGCATCCCGCAACTCGACTACGCGGTGGTTCGCGACGGTGATCAGCCGCGGTTGGAGTTCCCGCTGCCCGCGTTCGTGAAGCCGGCGCGGCTGGGTTCCTCGGTGGGGATATCGAAGGCCACCGATTCGGCCGATCTCGCGGAGTCACTGCGGCTGGCCTTCCGGCACGACCCGGTCGTGGTGATCGAGCGCATGGCGGAGGGCCTCGAGGTGGAGTGCTCGGTGCTCGGCAACGCCGAGCCGCAGGCGTCCGAGCCGGGCGAGATCGTGGTGAAGAAGGGCGACTGGTACGACTACGAGGCCAAGTACACGGATGGCGGAATGGAGCTTGTGGTGCCCGCCCGTGTGCCGGAGGACGTGCGCGAGCGCGTTCGTGAGCTGGCCGTCCGGGTGTTCCGGATCGTGGACTGCGCCGGGCTGGCCCGCGTGGACTTCTTCGCCGAGGCCGGGGGCGAGGTTTTCGTGAACGAGCTGAACACGCTGCCCGGCTTCACCGCCACGAGCGTCTACGCGAAGCTCTTCGACGCCACGGGCATCCCCTACGGCGAGCTGCTCGAGCGGCTCCTGGCTCTGGCGCTGGAGCGCCACGAGCGCGACGGCGGCTACCGCTTCTAGAGAAAGCGGTCGAGCGCCTCGGGCGACCGCCTGCGGGGGGTCCCTCCC
>DAIMGB010000099.1:5755-7007 GCA_036724195.1 Thermoleophilaceae bacterium | reverse complement strand
TTTCATCGTGTCGGGCGGCCTGGTGGCGCGGCGGCTCAAGGAGCTCGGCCGGCCGTCGGACTGGGCCTACGAGATCGTCTTCGCCGCGCTGATCGGCGGCCTCGTGGGGTCGCGCGTGGACTACATGGCCCAGAACTGGAACAAGGTCTCCGACGACCTGCTCCGCAACCTCTTCTCGGGCTCGGGCCTGGTCTGGTTCGGCGGCCTGCTCGGCGGGGCGCTGGGGGTGGTGCTGTGGGCTCGTTGGCGCGGCTGGCTCGGGCTGGCGCTGCTCGACGCCTGCGCACCTGCGCTGGCGGCCGGATACGCGATCGGCCGCATCGGCTGCCAGCTCTCGGGCGACGGCGACTACGGCAAGCCGAGCCATCTTCCCTGGGCTATGCCCTACCCCGATGGCACCGTCCCGACCACTCAGGACGTGCATCCCACGCCCGTCTACGAGACGCTCGCGATGGGGCTGGTGGCGCTGCTGCTGTGGCAGCTACGCGACCGCTTCGCGCCGGGCGTGCTGTTCGCGATCTACCTGATCCTGGCCGGCGTGGAGCGGCTGCTGGTGGAGATCATCCGCCGAAACGACTCGGTGATCGCCGGCCTGACCCTGCCCCAGCTGGTGAGCATCGGGATGATCGCCGCGGGCACGGCCTGGCTGGCCGTCCGCCGCCGCGAGCTCAAGCCCGCCTGAGCGGCAGCGCCGCGCCGGCCAGCGCCAGCAGGCAGAGCGCCAGTGCCACGCAGGCGCCGGCCGCCGCCCCGGCATGGAAGGAGACGTAGATGCCCGCCATCCCGGCCAGCGCCGCGCTCGCGCTGCCCGCCAGCATCGCGCGCGCGGGAGTGGAGACGTGGCGGCGCACGGCCACCGCGGGCGCCACCAGGGTGGCCAGCACCAGCAGGTTGCCCAGGCCCTGAACCGCCACCGTGACGGCGGCGGCGAGCAGGATGAGCAGTGCCGCGCGCAGCAGCTCGGGTCGCAGCCCGAGCGCCCGCGAGCCGGGCTCGTCGAACGCGAGTGCGGAGAGCGGGCGGTGCAGGATCACCAGCGTCGCGCCGCCCAGCACCGCCAGCGCGCCGGCTGCCACAAGGTCCGAGCCGGCCACGCCCAGCGGGTCGCCGAACAGCAACTCGGCCAGGCGCGGCGGGGCGTCGGGGGACAGCGCCAGCAGCGCTCCCACGCCGAGCAGCCCGCTGACCGCGACGGCGGTCCCGGTCTCGGGCCCGATGCGCTCGTCGCGCGCGGCCAGCGCGATCAGTGCGG
>DAIMGB010000099.1:0-5745 GCA_036724195.1 Thermoleophilaceae bacterium | reverse complement strand
GCGCAGCGGCGGCCAGGGCGCCGCCGGCCGCCCCCAGCAGCAGCGGCGCCCCGGCCAGCGCCGCGATCACGAGGCCCGGCAGCAGGCCGTGGGACAGGGACTCGGTGGCGTAGGCGAGGCGCTCGCTGACCACCCAGTAGGCGAAGGCGCCGCAGAACGCGCCCAGCAGCATGACCTCGAGCAGCGCGTTGCGGCCGATGCCCGAGCGCCAGGGGTCGAGGAGGAAGTCCACCACGTCCACGTCAGTGCTCGTGGTGCTCCACGGTCATTGCGCGCAGCGGCCCCTCGTCGTCGATCACGATCAGCTCGCTGCCGTAGGTGGCCTCGAGCGAGGCGTGGTCGAGCGCCTCGGCGGGCGGCCCGAAGGCCACCTGGCGGCGGCTCAGGCACAGCACCAGATCGAAGCGGCGCGCGCTGCGCACGTCGTGGGTGGACACGAGCAGGGTGCGGCCCTCGGAGCGCAGCTCGTCGAACAGCGCCGAGATCAGCTCGGCGCTGGCGGGGTCCACGCCGCCCAGCGGCTCGTCCAGCAGCAGCACCGACGTGTCCTGCACGATCGCGCGGGCCAGCAGCACTCGCTGGCGCTGGCCGCCGGACAGCTCGCCGAAGCGGCTGCCCTCCTCGTCCGCCAGCCCCACGCGGTCGAGCGCCGCTCGCGCGGCGTCTCGCTCCGGGCGGGCAGCCGGTAGCCACCAGCGCCCATGCGCCAGCGAGCCCATCAGCGCCACGTCGAGTGCGCTGACCGGGAAGTCGAGCCGCGTGCGCTCGGTCTGGGCCACGTAGGCGGGCCTGCCGTCCACCTGGGCGCGGCCCTCGAGCGGGCGCAGCTCGCCGGTGAGGGCGCGGAACAGCGTGGTCTTGCCCCCGCCGTTCGGGCCCAGCACGCAGACGCTCCGCGCGGCGGGGACCGAGAAGCTCACGTCGCGGAGCACCGGCGCGCCTCCGTAGCCCACCGCCAGTCCCTCCACCGCCACGGCGGCGCTCACGCCACGCTCCTGGCGGCCACGGCGCCCGCGAACACGGCCGCCCCAAGCGCCGCCACGGCCGGCCCCGGCGGCGCGTTCAGCCAGAGGGCGAGGTACAGGCCCACCGCCCCCTCGGCGGCGGCCACGGCCACCGCCCCCGCAACGAGCCCGGGAACGGTGCGCGTGAACAGCCGTGCCGTCGCGGCCGGCACCACGAACAGCGCGGTCACCAGCAGGGCGCCAACCGCCGGGATGGCGGCAACGGTCGCCACCGCAACCAGGCCGAGCAGCAGCCGCTCGGCCGTCGCGGTGGGGATCCCGAGCGCGGGTGCGCCCGCCGGGTCGAAGGCCACCGCGGTCCAGGCGCGACCGAGCGTCAGCGCCGCGGCGCCAGCCAGCACCGCCGCGCCCGCCGACAGCGCCAGGTCGCCGCCGCCCAGCCCCAGCAGCGTGCCGAACAGCAGGCGGTCCACCGCGCCCCCGGAGTGGAACACGTCGCTGGCCAGCACGACGCCGGTGGCCAGCGCGGCCACGAGCAGCAGCCCCGTCGCCGCCTCGCCCGGGACCCGGCCCGCGCGCTGCGCGCGCTCGACGCCGCCCGCGTAGCCAAGCGCCACCGCCAGCCCGGCCACGGTGGCGCTGATGCCGGAGGCATCGGCCACCACGAGACCCGGGAAGGTGGCGGTGCCCACGGCGTGGCTGAAGAAGGCCAGCCGGCGCAGCACGATCCAGGCGCCCAGCACGCCAGCGGCCACGGCCAGCAGGGCAAGCTCGAAGAGCGCGGTGCGCATGTATGGCAGCTCGACCAGGTCGAGCGGCGAGGGGGCGCCACCGATCACGCAGCGAAGCCTAAACGAGAATGATTCTCAGAGGTTCGGGCGAGGCCCAGGAGGGGTATGAACCACTTCCGATGGCTGTTCGCCGTTCCTTCATCGCCGGCCTTGGAACCACCGGCGTCCTCGTAGCGTTCGCCGCCCTGCTGCTCGTGGTGATGGGCGCGCTGCTGGGCTTCCGCGGCTGGCCCGGCGACGGTGCCGTGGGCGACTCTGGCGGAGTCTCGATCGGCGACGCGCGGCTCACCGGCCTGCCGCCCGACCTCCTGCCCTTCGCCACGGCGGCCCACCCCGAGGCCGCCGCGACTCTGAGTCCCCGCCACGCGCGCCACGCGCACGGACGCCGCTCGCGCGACGCCGGCGCGGTGGAGGGCGTGCGCCAGCAGTCCAAGGCCGAGCGCCGGGCGGCCAATGACGTCGCCGGCGGCGCCGCGCCTGGAGTGTCTCCCGCCATTCCGCACCCCACGGTGAAGGCGGTGACCGACGGTGTGGCGAACACGGTGAACGAAGTCAGCCAGCGCGCCGGGCGCCGCCTCGGCGCAACCACGCCCGTGGGCCACCTTGTGGTCGAGACCGGAAGCGCGGTCTCGCAGACCGTGCACGAGCTGGGCGTCGAGGCCCAGCGTCCGGGCAAGCTGCCCTAGCCGTAGCTAACGAGCAGTGGGCGGTGGCTGCGGGTCCGTCGGTCGTCCCCTTCGCAGGCCTGTCGCTCGCAGGCTCGCTCCCTCGTCCGCCTCCCGGCTCCCTCTGACACGGTCTGCGTCCGGGTAGACCGACGTGTTTCTAGAGGCCTCCCGCGGCTCCGATGTAGTCAACGTCGCCGGCTTGGAGCTTGCGCCCACGGGGAACGATCGCGGTCACCGGCAGTCCCAGGCTTTCGACGCGGCGGATCAGGTCGCGCCGCAACCACTTCGACGTGCGCTTGGGAAGCGTCGAAACGATGATCTCGTCGAAGTCTCCCTCGCGGACCGCGTCCTGGACGGCCTCGAACGGGTCCGGGCCGCCGACGCGACTAGCGACCGGCCTTCGGGCTGCTCGTTTCAACAGTGGCAGGGCGTTCTCGAGAGTCCAGTCGGTCTCCTTTCGGTCGGTCGCGTCAGGAATGAGCAGCGTGAACTCGCACGGCCCCTCCTCGGTGCGGCGCCGGACTTCGTCTAGCAGCCGCGGCGTAGACGCGGTCCGGTTCGCCACCACAAGCAGCCGCGTCGTTGGTGAGGACTCCATCAGCCTCTCCCTTCGCAATGCTCTCTCGTCGACCTAGCGAGCCTCCCAACGGTCGCAGTTCCGGCCCAAGGAAACAAGGGCCGCGACCGGGAGCAGGGAACATTCCTGAACGCCGGCCCACGCCAGGGCATCGTCCGGCGGCCCCTTTCACGCGAAAGCGGAGGGTGCGTGACGAGTTTGCCTCCATAGGTGGGGTAAAGCGTCACACCCCCTTTGCGCGAAAGGCGGCGGATCGGAGCGGCGGTACTCCCTGCGGCGATCGCGGTTTGCCTTCGGGTCGGAGTCGTAGGCGCTTGCCGGCCCCGCAACCAGCGCAAGTGCTCTAGCCGCCCGCGCGCTCGATGTAGCGCAGCGTGAGCGCCTGCAGCTCGAGGTCGTGCTGGAGCGAGCGGTGGTGGCCGCCGGGGAACAGAAGCAGCCGCTTCGGCTCGTGCGCCGCCGCGTGGAGCTGCTCGCTGACCGCGTAGGGCACCTGTTCGTCGCCGCGCGCGTGGAGTAGCAGTAGGGCGGTGTCTGGCCCCAGCCGCCCGACGGCGCCGTACGTGTCAAGCGACTCGAGCCACGGCTCGGTGGCCTCGCGGTCGCAGGCGAAGTCGCTGAGGTCGCCCGAGCGGATCCCGCGCAGCAGCAGGTCCTCCGGGGCCGGGCAGAGCGCCGCAACGGCGGCCAGCGAGGGATCCCGCGCCCCGGCCTGGATGGCCAGGAAGCCGCCCATGCTGGAGCCGCGGATCGCCACCCTGGGCGCGAGCTCGCGCATCAGCTGGCACATCGCCAGCACGTCGTCCACGGCATCCGGCCCGAAGGCGCCCTCCGAGCGCCCGTGGCCGCGCGAGTCCAGGCACAGCGCCGCCACGCCGTTGGCGCGCGCCAGGCGGCCGAAGTCGAAGTGATTCTCCTTGGCCGAGCCGGCGCCGTGGAGCTGGACCACGCCCAGGGCCGGCTCCCCCTCGGGCAGGAAGAGTGCGTAGGAGAGCCCGTCGCGGCTGCCGAGCTCCGGTGGAGCCGGGGTTTCGTGCTTCATACTGCGCGCGATCATGGCATCAGCGCAGGCCACGGTCTCCCATGTCTTCCCGGCGGGCTCGCGACTGAACGAGGCGGGCCGGCTCGAGCTGGGCGGCTGCGACACGATTGAGCTCGCGCGCGAGTTCGGAACGCCCGCCTACGTCTACGCCGAGGACGACATCCGCGCACGCGCGCGGGCCTACCGCGAGGCGTTCGCCGAGCGCGCGGACCAGTCCGAGGTGATCTACGCCGGCAAGGCCTTCCCGAGCACGGCCGTGTTCCGGCTGATGGCCGAGGAGGGCCTGTCCTGCGACGTCGCGTCCGGCGGCGAGCTGCACCTGGCGCTGGCGGCGGGCTTCGACCCCGAGCGCATCTACATGCACGGCAACAACAAGACCCCCGCCGAGCTGCGCTACGCGCTCGAGAGCGGGGTGGGCCACATCGTGGTGGACAGCTTCGACGAGATCAAGCGTCTGGACGGCAGCGGGGCGAAGGTCATGATCCGCGTCACGCCGGGCATCGAGCCCAGCACCCACGCCTACATCCAGACCGGGCAGGTGGACTCGAAGTTCGGCTTCGCGATCGAGGACGTTCCGCGCGCGGTGGAGGCCTGCGCCGCCGCGGGGCTCGAGCTTCATGGGCTGCACGCCCACGTGGGCTCCCAGATCTTCGACCTCGAGGAGCTCGAGCCGCTGGCCGAGCTGCTGGCGGGGATGGGCGACTGGCCGCTGCTGAACCTGGGCGGTGGCCTCGGCATCGCCTACACGGCCGACGAGCATCCTCCCTCGATCGAGGAGTACGCCGACGCGCTCCTGCGGCGCGCTCCCAAGGGCGTGAAGGTGCTCTGCGAGCCCGGCCGCTCGCTGGTGGGCAACGCCGGGGTCACGCTCTACACGGTGGGCACGGTGAAGCGAATCCAGGGCGTGCGCACCTACGTGTCGGTGGACGGCGGCATGTCCGACAACCTGCGCCCGATGCTCTATGGCGCCCGCTACGAGGCCCACCTGGCCGACCGCATGGGCGACGGCGGCGACCTCTGCTCGGTTGCCGGCATGCACTGCGAGTCGGGCGACATCCTGGTGCGCGACGTGCGCCTGCCCGACCCGCGCCCAGGCGACGTGCTGGTGATCCCGGCGACCGGCGCCTACGGCTACGCGATGGCCAACAACTACAACGCGATCCCGCGGTCGCCCGTGGTGTTCTGCAAGGACGGCGACGCCCGCTTGGTGGTGCGCCGCGAGACCTACGACGACCTCACGCTCCGTGACGTCTGAGGTGGCCGCCCCCTTCAGGATCGGGCTGCTCGGGCTGGGCACGGTGGGCGCCGCCTTCCGCGAGCTGCTCGAGGACCGCGCCGACACGATCGAGGCCGAGGTGGGCCTGCGCGCGGAGCTGTCCGGGGTGCTGACCACGAGCGAGGGCGACTTCGACGAGATCCTGCGCGACAGCGACCTGATCGTGGAGCTGATCGGCGGCACCGAGCCGGCACGCGACTACGTGTTGCGCGCGATCGCCGCCGGGCGCCACGTGGTGACCGCCAACAAGCAGCTGCTCTCCCAGCACGGCGAGGAGCTCTACGCCGCCGCGCGCGAGCACAAGGTGCAGCTGCGCTTCGAGGGCGCGGTGGCCGGCGTGGTGCCGGCCATCCGGGTGATGTCAGAGACGCTGGCGTCCGCGCACATCGAGCGCGTGCACGGCATCGTGAACGGCACCACCAACTT
>DAIMGB010000098.1:0-7014 GCA_036724195.1 Thermoleophilaceae bacterium | reverse complement strand
GGCTCGGTGACCGGCTGGCGCTGAACGACGCCCGGGGCCTTGAACTCGGCCGGGCGCGTCTTGTCGGTCTCGATGTCGCCCTTGCCGTCGAGCGGGTTGCCCAGCGGGTCGACGATGCGGCCAAGGAGCTGATCGCCCACCGGGATCTCGAGCAGGCTGCCGGTCCGCTTGACGGTGTCGCCCTCGACGATCTTCTCCCACTCGCCGAAGAGCACGACGCCGACGTTGTCGGACTCGAGGTTGAGCGCGAGGCCCGTTACGTCGTGCGGCAGCTCGAGCATCTCGAAGCTCATGCAGTTTTCGAGCCCGTGGACGCGGGCGATGCCGTCGCCGACGGACAGCACGGTGCCGACCTCGGTCAGCTCGGCCTGGCCGGGGTCGAGCCCCTCGATGCGGCTCTTGAGGATCGAAGTGATCTCGTCGGGCTTGATCTGCACGGGTCTCTCTCCTTCGGTCGCGGCCGTCAGGCCTTGGCGACCTGCTTGCGAAGTTGGTCGAGGCGGTTGCGGATGGAGGCGTCGAGGATGGAGTTGCCCACCCGCAGCACCAGTCCGCCCAGGATGTCCGGCTCCACGCTGGTCGTGAGGTCCACCTTGCGACCCGTGCGCTCGCCGATGCGTTCGCCGAGCTCCTTGATGGTGGACTTGTCCAGCTCGATCGCGCTCGTGACCTGGACGGGCAGCATCTTGTTCTCCTCCCGCCACAGGGCGTCGAGCTCGCGGCGGATGCGGAAGATCGCCGGCATGCGGTGCTTCTCGAGCAGCAGCTCGAGGAAGTGCATGACGGTCTCGTCGGCGCCGGTGACGCCCTTGGTCAGACCGTCCTTCTTCTCATCGGTGGAGAAGTACGGCGAGAAGAAGAACGTCTGAAGCCCGCGGTCGGCGTCTACCGCGTCGGCAAATTGGCTCAACTGGTCGCGGACGTCGTCGAGCTTGTCGCCTTCCCTGGCGACCTCGAAGAGCGAGCGGGCGTAGACCTGGGCGATCTCCTCCACGACTACTCCCGCGTCAGCGCCTCGAAGTCCAGCTCGGACAGGGCCTCTTCTACGAGCCGCTTCTGATCGGCGTCGTTGAGGGTCTTGCGCGTCACCTTCTCGGTGGCCATGACCGTGAGGTCGGCCACCTCGTTGCGGATCTCCTGGATCGCGCGGCGCGTCTCGGACTCGATGTCGCGGCGTGTCTGCTCCATGAGCTCGTCGCGCTGCCCCTTGGCGTGCTCGATCGACTCGCGCTCGTGGGCCTCGGCCGCCTTGCGGGCCCGGGAGAGGATCTCCTCGGCCTGCACCCGCGCCTCCTTCAGGCGCTCGCGGTACTCGGCGAGGATCTCCTCGGCCTCGGCCTTCGTGCGCTCCGCGACGTCGATCGAGTCCTCGATCGCCTTCTGGCGCTTGTCGAGGTTCTCCGCGATGCGCGGGAAGGCGAGCTTCCACAGGATGATCAGCGTCACGCCGAAGGCGATCAGCGTCCAGATCATCACCCCCACGTTGGGGGTGACGAGGAAGTTCCCGCTGTCGGCGGCGACGACCATCGCTACGCCGAGAGGAAGAAGGCGATCAGGCCGAAGATGAACGCGTAGAAGACGATCGCCTCGGTAAGCGCGAAGCCCAGCCACTGGATCGAGGTGATCTCGTCGCGCATCTCGGGCTGGCGGGTCACGGACTCGATGACCTTGCCGAAGATGTAGCCGACGCCCACGCCGGGGCCGACGGTGCCCAGCCCGGCGCCGACGCCGAGCGCGATCGCGCGCAGGCCCTTGGCCGTCGGGTCGGCCGCTGCTGCGGCCAGAACGAGGACGGTGTGCATGGTGGTCTCCTAGTGCGACTCGGCGACGGCGCCGCCGAGGTAGATCGCGGTCAAAGTGGCGAAGATGAAGGCTTGGAGCGTGGCGATCAGCCCGATCTCGAAGAGGAAGAAGGCGATCGCCACGGGCACGGTGAGGATGCCCAGCGCTGCGAAGTTCAGCAGGACGACGAGGCCGCCGGCCATGAACAGGATGAGCAGGTGGCCGGCGAGGATGTTCGCGAAGAGCCGGACGCTCAGCGAGATGATGCGCACGAAGTGCGAGATGGCCTCGATCAGGAAGATCGGGCCGGCCGCGGCGCCGCTCACGCCGGCCGGGACCCAACTGCGGAGGTAGCCGATCGGGCCCTTCGCCCGGATCCCCTCGACGTGGTAGCTGATCCAGACGATCAGGGTGAGCGTGAGGGGCACCGAGATGTTCGCCGTCGCGGCGTACAGCGCGAACGCGGGGACCTTCAGGCCGAAGACGTTGAACTTCTCCGCTGATGTCGGAAGCGGCAGGTAGCCGATGAGGTTCGAGAACCAGATGAACATGAACAGCGTGCCGACGAACGGGAACCAGCGGCGCAGCATCTTGGCGTCGAGGTTGCCGCCGGCGATGTTGTTGCGCATCAGGCCGTAGATCGCCTCGACGGCGGTCTGTACCCGGTTGGGCCGCGCCTCCATGCGCCGGGCGATGTAGGTCATCGTGAAGCCCGTCAGCGCCGCGGCTAGCGCGAGGTAGAGGACGGCGCGGTTGATCGACAGGTCGATCTTCCCCAGGTGGATCGGGATCCAGTCCGTGAGGCGGAACTCCTCCTGCGGCTTGTAGGCCGTGTTCTGCTGGCCCTTCCCGAAGGCGGCGGCCAGCAGGATCATCGCGCCGAAGATCCCGGCGATCGGCAGCAGGATCTTCATGCGGCGGCTCACGAGCGCGGCCCCTTGTCGGGCAACGGCCGCGTGACGATGCTCAGCGAGAACCAGAGCGTGAAGCAGGCGACCGCGAGCACCGCGGCGGACAGGCCGGCGCGGTTGTCGGTCAGGCCGACGGCGAGGATGGTCAGGCCCATGATCCAGCCGCGGCCGATCATCGAGCCGGCGGCGATGCCCGCAACCTGGCGCGGGTCGCGCGTCTGGGAGGCCTTGCGGTCGGCGTAGGCGCCGATCCCGCGCCACATCCCCCACACCGCGGCACCGGTCAGCCAGCCGAGGATGGGCCAGCCGGCGACGAGGAAGATCGGGAGCGCGAGGCCGAGCAGGGCGAGGTCGATGACGCGCAGGAACGCCATGGGGTCAGATGTCTCGGAAGCGGCTACGGACAACGGCGATCCCGGCGACGGGCCCGACCAGCACGCCGACGATGCCCAGCGGGACAGGCACGCCGACGAGCGACCCGAGTCCGTAGCCCACCGCCGCGCAGGCGATGATCGTCCCGACGAGCAGGCTCCCGGCGATCGCCGGGGCGCTGCCCAGGCTTCTGCGGGGTTGGGTCATCGTTGGGCACTGATTCGGGCACTGGAAAAGGGGACCTTAGAGAGCGTTTAGCCCGCATGCGTTGCGGGTCCGGCGGCTTTGGCAACATAGCGGAGCGACGGACTTTGTAACAACTTTGTGACACTCGGCGCGAGGCCGGGCGGAGGTCGCGGAGGGCGCCGCACGGCGCGCGCGGCGGGATGCTCTTCCTCCACGCGGGCGCCTGGACCGACAGCGGGAGCCCGCTCTACGTCTCGCTGCTCTCGGCGGACGCCCGGCGGTTCGCGCGCCGCGGGCTGCTGACGCTGAACACCGACTACGGCGGCGGGGCATCCGGCCTGGCCGACGTGGTCGCCCAGCTCGACCGGCTGCGCGCCGCGCTGCCCGCAGGCGCGTCTTCGGCTGGCAACCCGGTGGCCTGGCGGCGTACAGCCCGCTGGCCCAGGCGGCGCGCCTGCGCTTCCCGATCCTCCAGGCCGGGCTGCGAGAGGACGCCGTGGTCCCCTTCGCCCAGCAGGAGCGCTTCCACGCCGCGCGGCCGGACACCGAGCTGGTCGCCCTGGGCACAGGGGCGGCGTACTACGTCCACGGGTTCGCGGATTCCGCCGAGCTCGTGGCGTTGCACGCACGCGAGGAGGCCTTCGTCTCGCGGTGCCTGCTGGGGACCTCGGCGCGGCACGATTAAATACTGCGAGGCCGCTTGCCGATGCATTAGCTTCTGATGGTCGTGCCCGCCCTGATCCAGCGTGTCTCCGTGCGTGCGAACCGCCGCCTGCCCAACGGCTGGCGCGATGCTGTCGCGCAGCTGCTGCTGTTCGTGCTCGCGGACTTCCTCTACGAGTGCGTGCGCGGCCTGGTCACCGGCCACACCGGCCTGGCCCTGTTCCACGCCGAGCAGATCGTGTCGCTGGAGCGATCGACGCACACGTTCGTCGAGCCCGCCATGCAGGGCTGGCTGCTGCCCTCACACGCGGCGATCCAGGCGGCGAACTGGGCCTACGCGAACATCCACTTCACGCTGAACCTCGTCTTCCTCGGTTGGCTGTACGTCTACCGCCACCACGCGTACGCGTTCGTGCGCAACTGCTACTTCGTGGGGATGGGGATCGCGCTCGCCGTGCACCTGGCGGTGCCGGTCGCCCCGCCCCGGCTGCTCCCCGCCTACGGCTTCGTGGACACGATCAAGCAGATCGCGCACGTCAACCAGGACTCCGGCGCGATCGGCTTCATGGTCAATCCGTACGCCGCCGTGCCATCGATGCACGTGTGCTTCGCGGTGATCGCCTCGGTGACCGGGGTCATGATCTGCCGCCGGCTGTGGGCGCGCGCGCTCTGGGCGATCTACCCGTTCTTCGTGACGTTCGTGGTCGTCGTTACCGCGAACCACTTCGTGTTCGACGCGGTCGCCGGCGTGGCCACCGCCCTCGTCGCCGCCGTCGTGGCCCAGTGGGTCATGGCGCGCGCCCGCCCGCATGCCTGGGCGTGGCGGGCACAGGGCGCCGAAGTCGCCCGGATCTAGGGGTCCACGACCTCGAGCCCCGCCGCGGCGATCGCCTCGATGACGCGTGGCAGCGCCGCCAGCGTCCGGCGCCACGAGCCGCGCGACGAGTAGTCGTCGGCGTCGTGCAGCAGCAGCACCGATCCCGCGCCCAGGCCGTGGGTCACCGAGCGCGTGATGGAGTCCGGCGTCGCGCGCGTCTCCCAGTCGCGTCCCCACGCCGTCCATAGCAGCGGGCGCCAGTCGCGCCGGCGCGCCTCGCGCAGAGCGGCGCCCGAGAACACGCCGTAGGGCGGGCGGTAGAGCGAAAGCGGCGCGCCGGTCGCGGCGCCGATCCGCTCGGCCGCGCGGTTGAGATCGTTGCGCACCGTGCCGGGGCTCAGGCGCAGCAGGTTGCGGTGGCGGTCGCAGTGGACGGCGATCGCGTGGCCGGCGGCCGCGACCTCGGCGGCCAGCGCGGGGTCGCGGTCCACCTGCTCGCCGACGAGGAAGAACGTCGCCCGCACGCCGTGTCGCGCGAGCTCCTCGAGGATTGCCGGCGTGCCACGCGGGTGCGGGCCGTCGTCGAAGGTCAGCGCGACGCCCTCGCCCGACGCCGTCGTGGAGTCGATCCCCAGAGGCCGTCGCAGCGCCGGCAGCACGGCGGCAGCGCCAGGCAGCGCGTGGGCCGCGCCGGCGGCCAGGACCCCGGTGAGCAGTGCGTCGCGTGGCATCATCGGACCCAATGGTGGCGCTCCTGGCAGGCATCGCGATGGCTGCCGTCGCGGCAACGCTCTTTTCGTTGGGCGTGGCGGTGCAGGCCATGGAGGCACGCAACGTGCCTTCCGAGCACGCGCTGCGCCTCTCGCTCATCACGCGGCTGATGCGCAGCGGGCGCTGGCTCGCGGGGACCGGGCTCACCGTGCTGGGCTGGCCGTTCCAGGTCGTGGCGCTCCTGCTGGCCCCCATCGTGATCGTCCAGCCCGCCCTCGCCCTCGGGGTCCTCGTGCTGCTCGCACTGGGCAAGTACTACCTCCATGAGCCCGTCGCGCGGCGCGACCTGCTGGCCTGCGCGGCGATCATCGCCGGCGTCGCGGGCATCGCGGCCATCGCCCCCGGGGTCAACCACCACTACGTCGGGGGCATCACGCTCGCCGTCTGCATCGGCGGGCTCTGGGCGGTGTCCACCGCGCCGTACCTGCTCAGGCTGATCGGGCGCGACGTGCCGGTCGTGACCATGCTCTCCGCCGGCATGGCGTTCGCCGCGGGGGGCGTCGCGAGCGCTCTGGTCGCCGACGAGATCCATCAGGGTCACCTGCTCGCGGCCGCGGCGTGGGCTCTCTCCAGCGCGGTCCTCGACGGGCTCGGCGTGCTCAGCGAGATGAGCGCGCTTCAGCGGCGCCCGGCCGTGCAGGTCTCGCCCGTCGTACTGGTGGCTCAGACCGTGGTGCCGGTCGCGCTCGCGCCGGTGCTCTTCCACGAGGGCGTCGGCGGCGTCGGGCCGACCCTCATCCTGATCGCGGCGCTCAGCGTGTTGGCGGCCGGCGCGGTGGGCCTGGTCCGGTCGCCCGCGCTGCTGGCCTTCGTCGCGCCGGGCGAGGGAGCGAGCGCGGAGAGCGGCACGGGCTCGAGCCCCGAGGACTCCAGCGTGTCGACCACGCGGGACAACCCGCGCAGCGACGACGGCGACCCGCCGAGCGTGACGACGACGATGTCGCCCGCGCGCACCGGCCCGTAGGCGGCGCGCGGGTCGCCCGCGTTGACGGAGACCGCGGCCTTCACGGGCCGCCCACCGGCGCGGCGGGCCTGCAAGAGCTGGCCGACGGTCAGCGTCTTCTGCGACTCGAGGAAGAAGAACGTGTGCCCGAGACGCATCATCCGCGCCTCGCGCCGCAGCGGGCCGCGCGTGCCGAGCCAGTGCAGGCCACCGGTGTGGCCCAGCTCCGGCAGCACCTGCTCATGGTGGGCGCGCAGCACCCGGAGCGTCGCCATGCTGGGCGTGCCCGCCAGCGCGAACGTCGCGTGCACGCCCTGCTGGTCGAGCCAGCGCGCGGCGATCGGTGCGACGGACTGCGGCACGCGGACGATCAGGGGCGCCTCCGGCAAAGCGGTGGCGATGTTCGCGACGGGGCGCATCTTCAGCACCCGCGCGGCCAGCGAGGCCGTCTCGTCGGTCGAGAGCACCCATCCGGCAAGCAGGACGGAGCTGCTCAGCGCGCCGGCGGCGCGCTGGAGCGGCGGGCGCCAGGCCGCGGCCGGCACGACGCGGCGGCGCACGCCCAGGAC
>DAIMGB010000097.1:0-7031 GCA_036724195.1 Thermoleophilaceae bacterium | reverse complement strand
AGGGGCTAAAGGAATCCCCGCAACGGCCGCTACCTTGACCAGGTCCCCGGGTTTTTCCCTCCGATGCGCAGACTGGCCCTGCTCACAACCCTGCTCGCGATCGCCGCCGCGCCCGCCGCGGCCGACGCCGCCACCGTGAACGTGATCCGCGGCGCCGGCTGGGGCCACGGAATCGGCATGAGCCAGTACGGCGCCAACGGCTACGCGCAGCACGGATTCGGCTACCGCGACATCCTTGCGCACTACTACCAGGGCACCCAGCTCAACCACGCCTCCGGCGCCGTGCGGGTGCTTCTGCAGCCGGTCGACCCCTACATTCGCGTGCGCGGCGCCACCCGCGCCGGGGCCAAGAGCCTCAACCCCTCCACCACCTACGTGGCGAAGCGCTCGGGCTCGGTGATCGTGCTGCGCACCTCCCACCGCAAGCTCGTCGGCCGCTTCACCGACCCGCTCGTGTTGAAGCGGACCGGCCACCCGCTGCGCCTGCTCGGCCCGGCGATCAACGGCGTGCGCAACGGCCTCTACCGGGGCGCGGTCGAGGTGACCGCCGCGCTGGGCGGCGTCAGCGCCATCAACGTGCTCGGCCTCGACCCCTACGCGCAGGGCGTCGTGCCCGGTGAGATGCCCTCTTCGTGGGAGCCCGAGGCGCTCAAGGTCCAGGCCGTGGCCGCACGCAGCTACGCGCTGGCCACCAGGAAGTCCGGCGTCTTCGACCTGTACCCCGACACGCGCTCGCAGGTCTACCGCGGCATGTCGGCGGAGCGCTCCAGCAGCAACGCCGCGGTCTCCGCCACCGCCGGCCAGGTGCTCACCTACGCGGGCGTCCCCGCCGTGACCTACTTCTTCTCGACCTCAGGCGGCCACACCGAGAACATCGAGAACGTGTTCATCGGCTCCAGCCCCAAGCCCTACCTGCGCGGGGTGGACGACCCCTACGACAGCGGCTCGCCCTACCACCGCTGGCGCGTTCGCATGTCGAACAGCTCGCTGGACGCCCGGCTGGGCGGCTACTCGCCGGGGCGCTTCAAGAAGATCAAGGTGCTCCAGCGCGGCAGCTCGCCTCGGATCGTGCGGGCGCGCGTGTACGGCACCAAGGGCACCCGCATCATCAGCGGCCCGACGCTGCGCTCCCGCCTCGGGCTGCGCGACACCTGGGCGCTGTTCAACTCGGTGTCGAGCTCGCAGGCCAGCTCCACGTCGCCCGGGGGACCCTGGGCGCGCGGCGCCCAGCTGACGCCGCGAACGCTCACCGGCCGCTTCGCGCCCGCGCCGCGCGGCCGCCTGCTGGTGATCGAGCGAAAGGCCGGCGAGCGCTGGAAGCCGGTTCGCAAGACCCGCACCACGAAGGCCGGACGCTACCGCGTGAAGCTGGCGCGGACGGGCGTCTACCGCGTGCGCAATGGCTCGGTGGCCGGGCCCGCCGTGCGGCTCAGCTAAGAGGGCTCGCTGCGCGCGATCCGCTCGCGGAGCAGGTCCAGGACCTCGGGCGGCGCCTTGTCCACCGAGCCCGAGTCGAAGGGCGGCTCGGGGTCGTACTCAATGTAGAGCTGGGCGGCCTGGGCCTCGGTCCTGCCCGCGATCCGCTCGGCCAGCAGCAGCGCCATGTCGATCCCGGCGGACACGCCCGCGGCGGTGATCACCTTGCCCTGCTCCACCACCCGCTGCTTGCTGGGCGTGGCGCCGAACTTGCGCAGCTTCTCGAGCTGCGCCCAGTGGGTGGTGGCCTCGATCCCCTCCAGGATGCCCGCCTCGCCGAGCAGCAGCGCCCCGGTGCAGACCGATGTGGTCCAGGTGGTGTGCTCGTGCACCTCGCGCAGCCACTCCACGAGGCGCTCGTCTCGTACCGCCGGGCGAGTGCCGAAGCCGCCGGGCACCACCACCACGTCCGGCCGCGGCAGCTCGGCAAGCGACGCCTCGGCCACCAGCTGGAGCGCGTTGCCGTCCACCTGCACGGGCCCCGCCTCGACCCCCACGAAGCGCACCTCCACGTCCGGCAGCCGCGCGAGCACCTCGTACGGCCCGATGGCGTCGAGCGGCGTGATGCGCTCGAAGATGGGGATGGCGATCTCGGTCATGGCGTGAAGCGGAAGGTTGCCACGTCGCCGTCGCGCATCTCGTAGTCGCGCCCCTCCACGCGCAGCAGCGCGCGCTCCTTCGCCGCGTTGTAGCCGCCGACCTCGACGAGGGCGTCCCAGGGCACGATCTCGGCGGCCACGAAGCCGCGCTCGATGTCGCTGTGCACCTCGCCCGACGCCCGCCGGGCGCGGGTGCCGCGAGGGATAGCCCAGGCGCGGGCCTCCTTGCCCTGGCCGGCGGTGAAGTACGAGATCAGCTTGAGCAGGGCGAAGGCCTCGCGCACGACGGTGTCGAGGCCCGACTCCTCCACGCCCAGCTCCTCTCGCATGGCTGCGGCCTCCTCGTCGTCCAGCTCGCCCAGCTCGGAGTCGAGCCGGGCGCTCACCGCGGCGACGCGCGCGCCGCGGCCCTCGGCGTGCTCAACGAGCTCGGGCGGCGGCTCGAGCGGGTCGCCCTCGGCCACGTTCGCCACGTACAGCACCGGCTTCGCGGTGAGCGAGCCCAGGCGCATCAGCGCGGCGCCGGCCGCCTCCGGCACGGGCACGGTGCGCACGGTCCTGCCCTCCTGGAGCGCGGCGATCGCGTCACGCAGCCAGGCCTCCTCCGCCACGGCCTCCTTGTCGAGCGAGCGCGCCTGCTTGCTCACCCGCTCAAGCCGCCGCTCGGCCTGCTCCAGGTCGGCGTAGACCAGCTCCGTCTCCACCGTGTCCACGTCGGCCAGCGGATCCACGCGGCCCTCGGGGTGCACCACCTGGGCGTCGCCGTGGGCGCGGACCACGTGCAGGATCGCGTCGGTCTCGCGGATGTTGCCGAGGAACTTGTTGCCCAGGCCCTCGCCGTCGTGGGCGCCGCGCACGAGGCCGGCGATGTCGTGGAACTCGATCGTCTCGTGCACGATCGGGGTGGCGCCCACGGTCTGCGCCACCTGCTCCAGGCGGTCGTCGGGCACGCCCACCACCGCCACGTTCGGCTCGACGGTGGTGAACGGGTAGTTGGCGGCGGTCGCCCCCGCGCGCGTGAGGGCGTTGAAGAGCGACGACTTCCCCGCGTTCGGCAGCCCGACGATGCCGACCTTCATGGCGTCAGCCCGGCCGCGGCCGCGACGAGCGCGGCGCCCGCCAGCACGTCGGTGGGGTAGTGCACGCCGAGGTAGGGGCGCGAGAGGGACATGGCCGTCGCGGCTGCGTTGAGCGGCGCCGCCGGCAGCACCTCGGACAGGGAGCGCGCGGCCGCGAAAGACATCGCCGCATGCGCCGAGGGGTAGGAGTGGCCGGAGATCGTGGGCACCAGGCTCGGCAGCTGCTCGAGCACGGGCCGCGCGCGGCGGAACAGGTACTTCAGCGCCGTGTTCGCCACGTAGGCAGCCAACACGGAGCGGATGGCGTGCAGGTAGACGCCGCGGGAGCGGGGATCGGCCACCAGGCCGAGGACCGCGATGACGTGCCAGAGGGCGCCGTGCTCACCCGCGCGACTGTAGAGGCGCACGACCCGTTCGGTGCGCGGCCCGTGGCCGCGCGTTCGGAGCAGCCGCAGGACGGCGAGGTCGGCGGCGCGCAGCACGGCCGCGGGAGGCTAGAAGCCGACCCGCTGCTCTTCGGTCTCGACCCGCACGTAAACGACCTGCGAGAGGTCGATGGCGATGTCGGAGTCCGCGGTCTTCAGCTCGTGCCAGCGCCCCGCGCGCTCGTCGCTGAGCGCTCGGCGCAGCTCGTCGTATGACTCCGGGGTCACCCGCACGGTCAGCACCTGGCCGCCCTGGAAGCCGACGTCGGCGTGCCTCGCCTTGTCTCCGTCGGCCATCAGTGAGCGGGCTCCACGAGCTCTGTGAGCACGCCGCCGGTGGACTTGGGGTGCACGAAGGCGACCTTGCTGCCGCGGATGCCGGTGCGCGGCTGCTCGTCGATCAGGCGCATGCCGGCCTCGCGGACGGAGTCGAGCGCCGAGTCGATGTCCTCGGTCTGGTAGGCGACGTGGTGCAGGCCGGGGCCGCTTCGCTCGAGGAAGCGGCCAACGGCGCTGTCGGGGCTGAGCGGCGCCAGCAGCTCCACGTGGCCCTCACCGATCTCGAGCAGCACGGCGTCCACGCCCTGCTCCTCGACCCTCTCGCGGTGCTGCTCGCGCATGCCGAACCTGTCGCGGTAGAGCGCGACCGCGCCATCGAGATCCTCGACTGCCACGCCAATGTGGTCGATCCGGCCGAACACGGCCGCCGAGTCTAGGGCACTACTAGGCGCCTGGCTGGTCCAGCGAGGCGCCCTGCTCCGGATCCAGCCGCTCGCTGGCCGCCACGGCGGGCTGCTCGCGGCCCTCGACGGGACCGTGTCCGTTCTCGGTGGGCGAGCCGTGGTGACCGTCCATCAGGCGGTCGATGTCGTCGCGCTCCAGCACCTCGTTCTCGAGCAGCGTCGAGGCGATGGCCTCCAGCAGCGGGCGGTTCCCTTCGACGAGGGCCGTCGCGCGGCGGTGGGCCAGGTCGGTGAGGTACTGCTGCTCGTCGTCGATCATGCGGCGGGTGTTGTCGGACATCGAGTAGTCGTCGGCGGGCAGCTGCTTGGACTGCAACTCGGTGCCCATGCCGTACTGGGTGACCATCGAGCGGCTGATCTCGTGCACCTTGCGCAGGTCGTCGGAGGCGCCCGTGGTGATCTGGCCGAACACCAGGTGCTCGGTAACGCGGCCGGCCAGCAGCACCACCATGTAGTCGAGCAGCTCCTCGCGCGTCTTCAGGTAGCGGTCCTCCTCAGGCAGGTTGAGCGTGTAGCCGAGCGCCTGCCCGCGCGGGATGATCGAGATCCGGTGGACCTTCTCCACCGAGGTCAAGAGCTCCGAGCAGAGCGCGTGTCCTGCCTCGTGGTAGGCCACGACCTGCTTCTCGTGGGCCGTGATCACGCGCCGCGACTGCATGCCCGCGATCACGCGCTCGAGGGCGGCCTGGAAGTCGCGCGTCAGCAGCTTGTCGCGGTGCTCGCGGCCGGCGAAGATCGCCGCCTCGTTGCAGATGTTGGCCAGGTCGGCGCCGGTGAGGCCGCTGGTCTGGCGCGCGATCAGCTCCAGGTCCACGTCGTTGGCCAGCGGCTTGCCGCGGGTGTGCACGTCGAGGATGCTGCGCCGGCCCTTCAGGTCGGGCGGCGTCACGAAGATCTGGCGGTCGAAGCGGCCGGGGCGTAGCAGGGCCGGGTCCAGCTTGTCGAGCAGGTTGGAGGCGGCCACCACCACAACCTCCTCGCTCGCCTCGAAGCCGTCCAGCTCCACGAGCAGCTGGTTGAGCGTCTGGTCCTTCTCGCCGGAGATGTCCTTGCCGCGCGTGGCGCCCACCGCGTCGAGCTCGTCGATGAACACGATCGCCGGGGCCTCCTTGCGGGCGAGCCGGAACAGGCGCCGGATTCGGGCCGCCCCGAGCCCGGCGAACATCTCCACGAACGAGGAGGCGGACTGGGCGAAGAACTTGGCGTTCGACTCGTTGGCGACCGCCTTGGCCAGCAGCGTCTTGCCGGTGCCGGGCGGGCCGTGCAGCAGGATGCCCTTCGGCACCCTGGCGCCCAGCTTGCGGAAGCGCTCGGGGTCGCGCAGGAAGTCCACCACCTCGCGCAGCTCGTCCTTGGCCTCCTCGACGCCGGCGACGTCGTCCCAGCGCACCGAGCCCGAGGACTGCGGCTTGATCTGCTGCGGCTTGGTGCGCGGCATGTAGCGCAGCGTCATCACCAGCACCACCGCGATCAGCGCCATGAAGATGATCGGCAGCCAGATCACGGCCCAGTCCTGGATCTTCTGGAAGGCCGTGCCGCCGGCCGACGGCGTCGACACCGCCACGTGCTCGATGCGGAACGACGGGCCGCCGGCGCCCTCGCTGAAGGTCTTCGTCTTGGCGTCCACCACCCACGGGCTAGCGGGCTTGTTGCCCGGCGCGTGCAGCAGCTCCCGGAAGTTCGCGACGGCCTTCGAGCAGGAGAGGCGCTCGGTGTCCAGCACGAGCACCCGGTAGATGCCCTTCGGCAGGGAAACGGCGCCGATGCGGTCCGTGGCGGGCAGCTTCACGGTGGCGGCGCAGCGCGCGGCGCCACCGCTCTGGGCGTTCGCGACGCCCGGTACCGCGCCGAGTGCCAGCGCCGAAAGCGCGCAGGCCAGGGCCAGGGGGCGGCTGAGGGCTCGCATCACCTTTCCATCGGCCGCCGGGCGGCCTGGCATGAGCGTCAGTCCACCGTCTCTAGCCGGGGGTTTGGCCGGTAGCTGCGGCCCGCCTTGGCGCAGTCGCGCCCGAACACCCGGACCACGTCGGCCGTGAAGTCGTTCTGGCCCTGCAGCAGGGACGATCCGACGCCGTAGGCGTCCACCGGCGAGCCGAGCTTCTCGAAGGCGCTGATCTTGTCCGAGTCGAAGCCGCCGGAGACCACGATCTTGACCCGCTGGTGGGCCGCCCCGTCGAGGCCCTGGCGAACGCGCTGTACCAGCTCCGGGGTGACGCCAGTGGGATTGAACTCGCCCATGTCGTGCCAGAGGGCGCGGTCCACCAGGCGCTCCGAGGTGTCCAGACGCACGCCCCAGAGCTTGTCGCCCAGCGCGTCCGCGACCTCGAGCGAGGTGCGCACGGAGTCGTTCTCGAAGTCCACGAGCACGACCACGTTCATCTCGCCGGCGTAGCGGTCCGCGAACGCCTGCGCGGCCGCCACGGTGTCGCCCTCGTACGCCGCGATCAGCCCGTGCGGCACGGTGCCCACGCCGCGTCCGCCCCACCAGGAGGCCTGGGCATCGGTGGACACGCCGATGGCGCCGGCCACGTGCGCGGCCCAGCCGTCGCCGGTCTGAACCAGCCAGTGGTCGTGCCGGGCCGGGAAGTAGAGGATCGGCTTGCCGTTGGCGGCATCCACGACCCCGCGCACGTTGCTCATCACGAGCGTGCGGCGCGCGAGCGTGCCGAGGTAGACGGTCTCCAGGTGGGCGAAGAGCGTGTAGTCGCC
>DAIMGB010000096.1:6476-7035 GCA_036724195.1 Thermoleophilaceae bacterium | reverse complement strand
GTGGCCGGCGCCGAGATGATCACCTTCTTGGCGCCCGCCTCGAGGTGCTTCGCGGCGTCGTCGCGCTTGGTGAAGAGGCCGGTGGACTCGATGACCACGTCCGCGCCCACGTCGCTCCAGGGCAGTGCGGCCGGGTCGCGCTCGGAGAACACGCGCAGCTCCTTGCCGTCGATCACGAGGCCCTCTTCGGTGGCCTCGACCTCACCGGGGAAGCGCCCGAGGATCGAGTCGTACTTGATGAGGTGCGCCAGCGTCTCGTTGTCGGTGATGTCGTTGACGCCGACCCAGTCGATGTCGGCCCCGCGGGCGTGCGCCGCGCGGAAGACGTTGCGGCCGATGCGTCCGAAGCCGTTGATGCCCGCCCTCAGGGCCATGGAATCCCTTTCCGTCGCTCTCTCCAGTTGAGGCGGCTGAGGCTACCGGAACAGGGGGCGCGGCTAGGGCCGCCGCGGCGGCTTGTCGACGTCGCGGTGAACCACGTCGATCAGCACGTCGGAGCGGGCCGCGTAGTGGCGGGCCAGGTGCTCGGCCACGACCACCGAGCGGTGGCGCCCACCGG
>DAIMGB010000096.1:446-6466 GCA_036724195.1 Thermoleophilaceae bacterium | reverse complement strand
CGGCCGCCCGTGCAGCCGATGCCGACGGTCAGGTGCGCCTTGCCCTCCTGCTCGTACGCCGGCAGCAGGTAGTCGAGCAGCGGCACGAGGCGGTCGTAGAACTCTGCGATCCCGGCGGAGTGCTCCACGTAGTCCACGACGGGCTTGTCCCTGCCGGTGAGGTCGCGCAGGTCGGCCTCGTAGTGGGGGTTCGGCAGGAAGCGCACGTCGAAGGTCAGGTCCGCGTCGCGCGGGCTGCCGTGCTTGAAGCCGAAGGTGACGAAGGTCACGGCCAGCCGCCCGGTGGCCGCCCGTTGAAGCATCTTGTCGGCCACCACCTTGCGCAGGCGCGAGGCGGACAGGTCGCTCGTGTCGATCGAGACGTCGGCGCGCTCCTGCAGCGGCTGCAGCCGCTCGCGCTCGAGCGCGATGGCGCTCTCCACGCTGCCGCCGTTTGCCAGCGGGTGCCGGCGGCGGGTCTCCTTGAAGCGGTTGATCAGCGTGCCGTCGGAGGCCTCGAGGTAGAGCAGCCTGAAGGGGACCCCGCGGTTCCCGAGCTCGTCCAGCACCTTCACGAGCCCTTCGAAGTACTCCCCGCCGCGCACGTCGGTGCCCACCGCGGCGCGCTCGACCTTGCTGCCCTCGTGGCCGAACAGCTCTGCCAGCGAGCCGATCATCTCCGGCGGCAGGTTGTCCACGCAGAAGTAGCCGGCGTCCTCGAAGGTCGCCATCGCCTGCGACTTGCCGGCTCCGGAGAAACCGGTGATCACCACGAAGTCCTCGACCATCTGAGTCTTCTATCCCGTCTTGTGGACGTAAGCGTGAATCTCGCGAGCGACCTTGCCGGGCAGGCCGGGCACGGCCTCGAGCTCCTCGCGGTTCGCCTCGAGGAAGCGCTCGGGTGACCCGAAGTGCTGCAGGATCAGCCGCTTGCGGGCCGGCCCGACGCCGGGGAGCTCGTCGAGGATCGAGCGCGTCATCGAACGGTCGCGCCGGCTGCGATGGAACTCGACCGCGAAGCGGTGCGCCTCGTCGCGCACGCGCTGGAGCAGCTGCAGCTCGGGGGAGTCGTGGTCGAGCAGCAGCGGCGCCGACTGGGCGGGCAGAAAGACCTCCTCGATGCGCTTGGCCAGGCTGACCACGGTCACGCCCAGGTCGCGGAACGGCCCGATCTCCTTGATCGCCGAGGACAGCTGGCCCTTGCCGCCGTCGATCACGATCAGCGCCGGCGCGGACGCGAAGCTCTCGTCGTAGTCCTTGTCGTGCGGCGAACGCTCGCGCTGGGCGACGTACTGCGCCATCCGCCGCGACAGCACCTCCCCCATGGCCGCGAAGTCGTCCTGCACCGCCTCGCGAATGCCGAAGCGCCGGTAGTCCGACTTCTTCGGCGCGCCGCCCTCGAACACCACCATCGAGGCGACCGTGTGCGCGTGCATCAGGTTCGAGATGTCGAAGCACTCGATGCGCATCGGGATCTGCTCCATGGCGAGCGCGCGCTGCAGCCCGTCGAGCGCCTCGATGCGCTGGGTGCGCCGCCGCTCTGAGCGCAGCCGGTCCTGGTCGAGTGCCAGTCGGGCGTTGCGCTCGGCCAGCTCCTGGATGCGGCGCTTGTCGCCGCGCTCGGCGTGCCTGACCTCGACCGCCGCTCCGCGCCGCTCCGCCAACGCCTCCGAGAGCAGCCGCCGCTCCGGCACCGTGCTCGGCACGATCACCTGCGGCGGGATCGCCACCGCGCTGCCGTAGTACTGGAGGATGAACTCCTCGGCCACCTCGCCCTCGTCGCGCAGGGCGGCGTTCTCCAGGTAGAAGCTCTGTCGGTCGGCAAGCACTCCGTCTCTGACCTGGAACACCTGGGCGTTCGCATCGGAGCCCTCCGCGGCCACGCCGATCGCATCCATCGTGCCGACCGCCTCGTTCGAGATGCGCTGGCGCTCGAGCAGCGACCGCACCGCCTTCAGCTTGTTGCGGTAGCCCGCCGCCTGCTCGAACTCCTGCTCCTCCGAGGCCTTCTTCATCCCCTGCTCCAGCACCCGCTCGATCTGGCGGTAGCGGCCGGAGAGGAAGTCGATGATCGTGTCGATGTTGCCGCGGTATTCGTCCTTCGAGATGTAGTCGACGCAGGGGGCCTGGCAGCGCTTGATGTAGTAGTCGAGGCACGGGCTGCCGGTGGCCCGGCCCGGCTGCGCGCCCTCGCAGGTGCGGTACTGGAACACCTTGCCGAGCAGGTCGAGCGTCTCCCTCGTGCGCTTGGCGCTGCTGAACGGGCCGAAGTAGACGCGGTTTCGCCGGTGGCGCTCACGCGTGAAGTAGACCCGCGGGAACTCCTCGTCGAGGCTGATCGCGATGTACGGGTACGACTTGTCGTCGCGCAGCCGCACGTTGAACAGCGGCTTGTGCATCTTGATGAAGCGCTGCTCGGCCAGCAGCGCCTCGGCCTCGGTCTCGGTGACGATGAAGTCCACCTCGGCGATCTGGTCGATCATGTCCGCCGAGCCCCGCGCACCCTGCTTGGCCAGGGAGAAATGGCCGGCGACGCGCTTCCTGATCGAGCTCGCCTTGCCGACGTAGATCACCTTGCCGCCCGCCTCCTTGAACAGGTAGACGCCCGGGGAGTCGGGCAGGGAGCGGCGCTGTTCGGCGATGTCAGGGGCGGTGGCCACCCCTAGCGAGGATAAGGAGGGCGGCCGCCGGCGCTCAGACGAGCACTCGGCCGACGGACTCGGCGACGCAGGCGGGCTTCTCCGAGCCCTCTACCTCGACCGTCCACTTCTGGGTGATCTGCCACCAGCCGTCGCCCACCTCGTCCACGGTGAGGACCTCGCCGTTCGCCCGGACCTTCGCGCCGCTCGGCACCGGTGCGGGGAAGCGCACCTTGTTCCAGCCGTAGTTCACGCCGAGCTTGAAGCCGCCCGACTGAAGCACGTCCTTGCGGAAGCCGTCGATCAGGCTCAGCGTCAGGTTGCCGTGCGCGACGGTGCCGCCGAACGGGCTCTCGCTCTTCGCGCGTTCCACGTCCACGTGGATCCACTGGTCGTCGCCGGACACCTCGGCGAACTGATTGATGAGCTCCTGGCTGACCTCGCGCCAGTCGCTGGGACCGACGGTCTGGCCGACCAGCTCCTTGAGCTCGTCGATGCCGTTCACGGTGAGGGGCGGCACGCCCGGCAGCCTAGTGGTCCGCGGCCACGATCGTGGGTACGCTGACGGCGTGGCTCGCAGGTTGCTTATCCTGGTGCTGGCCGCGGGGGCGGCGGCCGCCCTCGGCGGTGCGGCGGCGGCCGCGGGCCCCGCCGCCACGGGTCCCGCGCACTCGAGTGCGGCGCGGGCCTACGTCGGTCGCTTCGGGCCGCCGGGCTTCTACTCCCGCTTCGGCAAGCCGAGCGCCTACAGGCCGCGCCAGCTACACCCCTTTTCCGCCGACGACAACGCCTACCTCTACGGCCTGCACTGGACGAAGTGGGGCCATGGAACGGCCAGGGCGAGCGGCAAGGCGGCCGCCAACGACTGCCAGCCCAACTGCGCACAGGGCCACTTCGTGCACGCGCGCGGCGCCCGCGCCAGGGCGTACCGACTGCGCTCTGGCGAGTGCCACGGCAAGCCGGGCCGCTTCTACACCCGCACACGGCTCCACTTCCCGAAGAAGACGCACCTGAACGACTTCACCGTGAAGCTGGTCACCGGCTGCGGCGTGACCTGATTTCGCTCGGCCCTTACTCCACGAGCGTCACCTCCCAGTTCGCCGCGATCGGCAGCTCGCCGGCGCCGCCCAGCAGGCCGAGGATCCTCGCCACGTAGGCCCTCGTCTCGGCGAACGGCGGCAGGCCTCCCGCCCGCTCCACCGCACCGGCGCCGGCGTTGTAGGCCGCCAGCGCCAGCGCCACCTTGCCGCCGAAGCGCCTCAGCAAGTCGCTCATCAGGTGCGCCTGGGCGCCGATGGCGGCCGCCGGGTCGTAGGGGTTCGCCAGCCCGTACGCGCCCGCCGTGTCCGGCACGAACTGCGCGATGCCCTCCGCGCCAGCGCTGCTACGGGCGAACGGATTGAAGCCGGACTCGGCGTAGAGCTGGGCCGCGAGCAGGTTCACCGGCACGTTCCAACGCAGCGCGGCCCGCGCGATGTCGTCGTGGTAGCGGGCGGGCACGAAGCTCGGCATCCCGTGTTGGGTGTTCGCCTTGTCGCCGCCTGGCGGCCGCCAGCCGTCCGGGTCGGCCTGCGAGGCGGGCGCGGTGCCGGGGTGTGCGCCGAGGCCAAAGTGCCACGGCTCCCACGCGTAGCGCTTCACGAACCCGAGGCGGGGGGCGTTCGCGGCAAGCCAGCCGTAGGCGCCGGGCGGCCCGAGGTCGAGCTCGGTGCCCAGCCGGTGCAGCGACTTGCCCGGCGGCGCGACCCACTTCGGGTCGGGATGGGCGGCGAACAGCTTCGCCTGCTCGGCATCGGAGCGAAAGCCGCTCGTGATCGAGAGCTGGACGCCCGCGCGGCTAGCAGCGGCGGCGAGGCGATCGAAGGCCGCGGCGGTTTCGGGGCGCATCGGCTTCCCCATGCGGTAGGCGAGCGGGCCGTCGTAGCCGCCGCCGTCCGCCTGCGGCGGCTGGCCGAGCGTCGCGTCCGTCGACGGGACGAACTCCGCGCCGGCCCGCGCCGAGACCGCGACGGCGGTAGGGCCCGTGCGGCCGGGCACGCGCACCCGGCCCTCACCGCGCAGCGCGACGCGGACGCGTGTCGGGCCGAAGCCCACGCCGGGGTAGGTCACGTCGCGGGCGACGAGGTGGACCCCGTTGCGCTGCGCGGCGCGAACCGCGGCGGCCTTGCCGAGCGCGCGGTAGCGCAGCTCCGGCAGGTACTCGGGATTCGGCACGCCGGGCGCCAGGAAGGCGGGCTCGAACAGGCGCGGGTAGGCAGTGCGCATGGCCCGGGCGGCGGACATGGCGGCCAGGTCGGCGGCACGCTGGTGCTTGCCCTTTCCGCCCAGCGCCTGACCGAAGGCGGCCATCACGAGCGAGCCCGCGAGCAGCGCCGCCATCACGCTCAGCAGGAGGAGGGTGGCCTGACCGGCCTCGCCTCGGCGCGTCACCATGCCGCCTCGCAAAGGTCAGCCAGGGCCGAGATGGCGCGTCCCAGCTCACCGCGGGCCTGCCTGCCGCCGAGGGCGAGCTGCGCTCCCATCCGGGAGTCGGGCAGCCGCAGTCCGGCGTCGTCGACGCGATCCGCTCGGTTTCGCACGACGAGCGGCTCCGGCCCGACACGACGAACGCAGTCGGCGGCGACACGGGCAAGCGCCGGTTCGACGCCCGGGCCGGCCACGAGGACCACGCGGTCGGCGATCCCCGCCGCCGCGCCGTCCACCTCGACGCTGCCGGCGTCGATCACCAGCGGCGCGAAGTACCGCGCGGTGTCGGCGAGGGCGTGCTCGTCGGCTCCTTCCACCAGGCAGAGGCGGCCCACGGCGGTGGTGCTCGCCCCGGGCAGGTCCTGGAGCGCGCCGGCCAGCCTGCCCGCGGCGGGCGTCGCAAGCGGGATGCCGCCGACCGCGGCGGGCGATGCCACGGCCGCAACGCCGGCCTGATCACGTCCAGCGAGCTCTGCGGCGAGGGCGCGCGACACGACGGTTCCGCCGCAGCGCCGGGCGAGGCCGAAGACGGCGATCACGGGCCGCAGCGCGACGGCCTGCGGCGGCGCGGCCGCCGGCAACGGCGGAGCGCGATCCACCGGCACGAGAGCCGGGTCGTGCCGTGCCGCCAGCGAGGCCGGCCCAGGGCCATCGGGATCGACCGGCTCCAGGAAGAAGTTCTCCACCTGTTCTGCCGCCGCCGCGAGCACGCCCCTGGCGGTTCGGGGCGTCATGGGGCGTTCACCGCTGCCTCGGCCGTGACCTCGAGTCGGCGTGAGAGCACGCGCAGCAGGGACGGCGGCTGGAGGTGAACCTGTACGCGGCCGCGGCCCGAGTCCACCCGCGCGTGGGCGCGCGACCAGCCGGGCAGCGATTCGCGGGCGCCCGCGGCGACGTCGGTGCCGGCGGCCATCGCCAGCGGTCCGGCCTCGGCCG
>DAIMGB010000096.1:0-436 GCA_036724195.1 Thermoleophilaceae bacterium | reverse complement strand
GCCGGCGCGGGTGGCTGCCCTGCTGGAACTCCACGCGTTGCCCGCGAGCACGCTCGCGTAGCCGACGGCCCCGAGCTGGAACAGGATCAGGCAAAGCGCCAGGAGCGCTGGCACCGACCCCAGCAGCTCGACGCTGGCCTGCCCGCGCTCGGAGCCGGTCACCGCGGGCCGCCGAAGGACGAGCTTGCCGAGACGGAGACGGGGCTGTGCCAGCGGCGCACGACGAGCGGGACCCGCACGTGCACCACCACGCCGCCCTCGCGGCGGCGGCTCACGTCGAGGCCGTGCTCCAGCGAGCGCGGCAGCGCGCTGCGGGCCGCGGCGACCGGGCTCCTCCCCACCGCATCAGCCCGCGCCGCCACTCGCGCGGCCTGCGCGCTAAGCCACATGGTGTGGCCGGCCAACACGAGCTGCCACCCGACGAGCGCGGCGACCA
>DAIMGB010000095.1:1176-7076 GCA_036724195.1 Thermoleophilaceae bacterium | reverse complement strand
AAGCTGGCCGCGAGGGCGAAGTGAACGGCGGACCCGCCGAGCATGCGCTCGCGCTCCCCGAAGGGCGTCTTGACCGCGTCGAAGGCGATGGATCCGACAACCGTGAGGCTCATGGGCCCCGGCAGCCTAGCCAGGCCGGGCGTTCAAGGCTCATGCGGTGCCCGACACGCGCCGATATCGACGCCATGACCACCGGAGCGATCATCTTCCTGGTCGTCCTGGCGCTTGGCGCCGTGTGGGCGGTGTTCGCCTACAACGCGCTCGTGCAGTCGCGCAACAAGGTCGACGAGGCCTGGAGCGGGATCGACGTGCAGCTAAAGCGCCGCCACGACCTGGTGCCGAACCTGGTCGAGACCGTGAAGGGCTACGCCGCACACGAGTCGCAGACGCTCCTGGGCGTGACCGAGGCGCGTCAGCGCGCCGTCGAGGCGGACGGCCCCGAGGAGTCCGAGCACGCCGAGGGGAAGCTCACGAGCGCGCTGGGCCAGATCAACGCGCTGGCGGAGAGCTACCCGCAGCTGCGCGCCGCCGACAACTTCCAGCGCCTGCAGGCGGAGCTCGCTGAGATCGAGGACGAGATCCAGGCCGCCCGGCGGATCTACAACGCGAACGTGCAGAACTACAACACGCGCATCCAGGTGTTCCCGACGCTGTTGATCGCCGCCCCGATGTCGTTCACCGCCCGGCGCTTCTTCGAGGTCGAGGTGCCCGCCGAGCGCGCCGTGCCGAGTGTCGCCTTCTAATACCGAAGGCGGCGCAGCCGGCCGAGCCGGCCGCTTGCCAAACGACGAGAACTCCGGCGAGCGCGAGCTGTTCCGGGCCTACGCCACGGGCCGGGCGGCCATGTACGCCTTCATTTTGGGCGGGGGCGCGGCGTTCAGCCTCGGCGCCTCGCAGCGGAGCCCGCTCGCGATGCTCGCGGGCCCCGGCGCGGTCGTCGGGCTCGTGATCCTGGTCTCGGCCATCGCGGCCAGCCGCGCGGCGGCCGATCGCTTCTACCGCTCCTTCGCCTCGGAGTTCGGCCTCTCCTATGCCGAGCGCAGCGAGCCGCTGCCGCTCACACCGCTGCTCGGCGCGGGCGACAAGCGCTGGTGTGAGCACTGGATGCGCGGAACGCTGCCGGGCCAGCCGAGCTTCAGCGGCGGCGTGGGCCATTTCGTGTTCGAGGAGATCGAGCGCAAGCGCGGCAACTCGGGGCTCCAGACCGATCACGTGACCGAGCGCCGCCGCTTCACCCTCTGCACGATCGACCTGGAGCCGTCGCTGCCGTTCTTCAAGGGCCTCTACGTGCGTCCGCGGCGCGGCATCTTCCCGGAGGGCAAGGACTGGGTGCGACACGGCGACAGCCGCACGCTCGAGCTGGAGAGCGCGGACTTCGCCCGGCGCTACGAGGTGCGCATCGCCAGCGACCAGGAGGAGCTGATGGCGCGCCAGCTGCTGGCGCCCACCCTGGTGAACTGGCTGGCCGAGCACCCGCTCCAGCCCTGCTTCGAGGCCAAGGCCGGCACGCTCGCGGTCTACGTGCCGAAGCCGCTCACCGACGCCGGCAACCTCACCTACCTGCTGGACGCGTCCCGCCACCTGGCGGAGCGCGTGCTGAGGGAGACCGAAGAGGCCCTGGCGCGCCCCGCGGCATAAGCTCGCGCAATGCGCGCGGTGCAGATCGAGGAGTTCGGCGGGCCGGAAGTGCTGCAGGTTGCCGACCTGCCGCAGCCGGAGCCCGGCGAGGACGAGATTCTGGTGGAGGTGGCGCATGTCGGCATGAACTTCGCCGACACCCACCAGCGCGAGAACTCCTACCTGGCCAAATTCGAGCTGCCGCTGGTGCTGGGCGGCGAGGTCGCGGGCACCGACCCGGACGGCCGCCGCGTGCTGGGGCTGCTGAAGAGCGGCGGCTACGCCGAGTACGCGGCCGCCCCGCGTGCAACGACCTTCCCGATCCCCGACGGCGTGGAGGACGGGGACGCGCTGGCGCTGCTGATCCAGGGACTGACGGCCTGGCACCTGTTCCGCACCTCGGCCAAGATCGCGGAGGGGGAAAGCGTGGTGGTGGTGTCCGGCGCCGGTGGCGTGGGGAACCTGGCGCTACAGCTGGCCAAGCCGCTCGGCGCGGGCAGGGTGATCGCCACCGCGAGCACCGAGGCGAAGCGCGAGCTGTGCCTGGAGCTGGGAGCGGACGCGGCGGTGGACCCCGCAGAGGACGACCTGACCGCCGCCATCATGGAGGCCAACGGGGGCGAGCGGGTGGATGTGGTGCTTGAGATGGCGGGCGGGCGCACCTTCGACGCCTGCATGGAGGCGCTGGCCCCGTTCGGGCGCCAGGTGGCCTACGGGATCGCCGGGCGCGAGCAGAACACGCTCGAGACCGGCCGCCTCATGCGCAAGTCGCGCGCGGTGATCGGCTTCTGGCTGATGCACTGCCTGGGCCGGCGGGACATGATGGAGGAGCCGCTGGCGGACCTGTTCGGGCGCGTGGCGCGCGGCGAGCTGAAGCCGCTCGTGGGGCAGACCTACGCCCTCTCGGACGTGCGCCAGGCGCACGAGGACCTGCAGGGCCGCAAGACCAGCGGCAAGCTGCTGCTCGACCCGTCGCGCTAGTCGCGCGCGTCGGAGACCATCCGCACGTCCACGCCCGGCAGCTTGCGCAACAGCCGCTCGGGCAGCGACTCGCTTAGCCGCAGCAGCCCGCGACGGGGGCGCGGCTGTCCCATGAACACGTAGGTGGTGCCGCTCTCGCGAGCCACCTTCGCGGCCGTATCGGCCAGGTCGTCGGATTCCTCCACCAGCAAGTGCGTGCCCAGAATCGAGGCCAGTGCGCGCAGCCGCTCGAGCTGCTCGCGGCCGTCACCGCTCGGCTGGCTGGCGGGTGGCGCCACGTAGAGCAGGTCGAGCTCGGCGCCGAGCCGCTGGGAAGAGCGCCAGGCCCGCCGTACCAGCCGCTCGGAGCCCGGGCTGAGGTTGACGAGCGCGAGGATCCGCTCCGCGATCGGTGCCGGCGCGTCTCCGATCAGCTGCTCCTCGCGCGTCCCCAGCGCGACCCCCCGCTCGGGCACGCGCTTCGCCTCCACGTCCTCGGCCACCTGACGCAGGGCGACCTCCCGCAGCGCCGCCAGGTTCTCCACCTTGAAGAACCGGTTCAGCGCCGCCTGGATCCGCTCCTGTGGGTAGACCCTGCCCTCCCGCAGGCGCTGGATCAGAGCCTCGGGGGTGAGGTCGATCAGGACCACCTCGTCAGCCGACGCCAGGACGCGGTCGGGGAAGGTTTCGCGCACCTTCACGCCGGTCAGGTCGTTGACCTGGTCGTTGAGACTCTCGAGGTGCTGCACGTTGACCGTCGAGAAGACGTCGATGCCGGCGTCGAGCACGTCCTCGATGTCCTCATAGCGCTTGCGGTGCTCCATGCCCGGAGCGTTGGTGTGCGCCAGCTCATCGATCAGGCAGAGATCCGGGGCGCGCTGGAAGATCGCCGGCAGGTCCATCTCCTCGAAATCCACGCCGCGGTACTCGACTCGCCGCCGGGGCAGCAGCTCGAGGCCCTCGGCCTGCGCGCGTGTCTCCTCGCGGTTGTGGGTCTCCAGTAAGCCCACGCAGACGTCGCGGCCGTCCGCCGCGGCCGCGCGGCCCTCCTGGAGCATGCGGTAGGTCTTCCCCACCCCGGGCGCCATGCCCAAGAAGATCTTGTAGTGACCACGGCCGTCGCCCGCCATGGGGGCATTGTCGCCTCTCAGGCGCCGAGCAGGTTGTGGACCAGGAGGTCCACGAGCTTGATGCCGATGAACGGGGCAATGATCCCGCCGACGCCGTAGATCAGGATGTTTCGGCGCAGCAGCGCCGTGGCTCCGACCGGCCGGTAGCGCACGCCGCGGAGGGCGAGCGGCACCAGCATCGGGATGATCAGCGCGTTGAAGATGATCGCCGAGAGGATCGCCGACTGCGGCGTGCCCAGGGCCATGATGTTGAGCTTGTCGAGCGGTCCCGTCGGATCTCCCGCAGCGGCGTAGGTCGCCGCGAAGATCGCAGGCAGGATCGCGAAGTACTTGGCCACGTCGTTGGCCACCGAGAACGTGGTCAGCGCACCGCGCGTGA
The DNA here is from genome assembly GCA_036724195.1 of Thermoleophilaceae bacterium. Lineage (GTDB taxonomy): Bacteria > Actinomycetota > Thermoleophilia > Solirubrobacterales > Thermoleophilaceae > DATACN01. The sequence goes on along the minus strand of DAIMGB010000095.1, from coordinate 2,990 downwards.
TCAGAAGCTGCTTTCCGATCTCGACGATCTCGATCAGCTTCGTCGGGTTGGAGTCGAGATCGACCATGTTGCCCGCCTCGCGCGCGGCTTGGGTGCCGGTGTTCATGGCTACCCCGACGTCCGCCTGAGCCAGCGCGGGGGCGTCGTTCGTGCCGTCGCCGGTCATGGCCACCAGCTGGCCCCCCTGCTGGCGCTCGCGGATCAGCTCGAGCTTGCGCTCGGGGGTCGCCTCGGCCAGGAACTCGTCTACCCCCGACTCGTCGGCGATCTTGGCGGCCGTCAGCGGGTTGTCGCCGGTGATCATGACCGTGTGGATGCCCATCGCCCGCAGCTGGTCGAAGCGGTGGCGCATGCCCTCCTTGACGATGTCCTTGAGGTAGATCACGCCCAGCACCTGGCTGTCGCGCGCCACGGCGAGCGGCGTGCCGCCCTCGCGCGCTATGCGGTCGACCGTGGTCTTCAGCTCCGGCGGCGCCTGCCCGCCCTGGGCGGCCACGAAGTCGATGATGGCGTCGCCGGCCCCCTTGCGCATCGAGGTCCCGTCCAGGTCGACCCCGCTCATGCGGGTCTGGGCGCTGAAGGGCACGAACTGCGCGGTCGGCTCGAAGTGGCGCTCGCGAATTCCGTACTGCTTGGCCAGCACCACGATCGACCGGCCCTCGGGCGTCTCGTCGGCGAGCGAAGCGATCTGGGCGATGTCGGCAAGCTCGCCCTCCTCGACCCCCGGCATGGGGATGAGCTCGGTGGCTTCGCGGTTACCCAGGGTGATGGTGCCGGTCTTGTCGAGCAGCAGCACGTCCACGTCGCCCGAGGCCTCCACGGCCCGTCCGGAGAGCGCCAGCACGTTGCGCCGCACGAGCCGGTCCATGCCCGCGATGCCGATCGCCGAGAGCAGCGCGCCGATGGTGGTGGGGATGAGCGACACCAGCAGGGCGATCAGCGTGACGATCGAGGCGTCGGTCTTCGAGAACTCGGCGAACGGGCGCAGCGTGACCACCACGACGAGGAAGATCAGCGTCAGGCCTGCCAGCAGGATTCCGAGCGCGATCTCGTTCGGCGTCTTGCGCCGCGAGGCGCCCTCGACCAGCTCGATCATGCGGTCGAGGAAGCTCTCGCCTGGCTTCTGGGTGATCTCGACGGCGATCCGGTCGGAGAGCACGCGCGTGCCGCCGGTCACGGCGCTGCGATCGCCGCCGGACTCGCGGATCACGGGCGCGGACTCGCCGGTGATGGCCGACTCGTCCACCGACGCGATGCCCTCGATCACGGTGCCGTCGCCGGGGATCAGCTCCCCCGCCTCGACCACCACCACGTCGCCCTGCTGCAGCTGAGTGGCGGGCTTCTCGCTACCGTCGCGCAGCCGCGCGACGGTCTCCGTGCGCATCGCCCGAAGAGCGTCGGCCTGCGCCTTGCCACGGCCCTCCGCCAGCGCCTCCGCGACGTTCGCGAACACCACGGTCAGCCAGAGCCAGATGCCCACGCTGAAGGCGAACCAAGCGGGTTCGCCGCCGCCGCCGAGCGGCGAGCCGCCGAAAGCCTGGATCACCCAGCCGCCGGTCGTGATCAACGCCCCGATCTCCACCACGAACATCACCGGGTTGCGGATCTGGTGGCGTGGGTCGAGCTTCTTGAGGCTCTCGATCAGGGCGGGGCCCAGCACGTCACGGTCGGTCATCGCGCGAGGGCTCATCGGGACTCCCGGTCTAGTGCGAGGTTCAGCTCGAGCACGTTCACTCCCGGCTCACCGAGGAAGCCCAGTGAGCGGCCGTCCGTGTTGGCGGCCACGAGCTCGTTCACCCGCCGGAGCGGCAGGG
>DAIMGB010000095.1:0-1166 GCA_036724195.1 Thermoleophilaceae bacterium | reverse complement strand
CCCGCCGTGCCTGGATGCGGGCGTTGGCTTGCGAGATGTGCGGGTCGACCCCCGAACCCGAGGTGGTCACGGCATCGGCGGGAACGCCGGCCGCGTCAAGTCCCGGGCTCGTGGGCCGCTCCCGCTCCAGATACGCCTTGAGGTTCTGGCTGAAGAGGTCGCGCAGGGCCTTCTGGTTGGGGCCCAGGTTGTTGAAGAAGGTGCCGGCGGGGTTGTACTTCGTGGCCGACGGCCGCGACTGGAAGTAGCGCGCCTGCCCGCGGAAGTCCTGTCCGATCAGGCGCGAACCGACCACCTTGTCGTCGCGCTTGACCTGGCTGCCATCCGCCTTGTTCGGGAAGAGCAGCTGCGAGACCCCGGTGGTCGCCAGCGGATAGGCGAGCCCGAGCACGACCGTGAACACGAGGATCGCGAGGGCGGAGGTGACGAGGTCGCGGCGCATGTCAGAAGAGCTGGGGGGCCAGGCCCTGGACGATCGGGCCGAGGAGCAGGGCGGGGAAGAAGGTCAGCGCGCCGACGATCACGATCACCGAGACGAGCAGGAACACGAACGTCGGGGTGTCGGTCCTGAAGGTCCCGGCGCCGGCGGGGGCGACCTTCTTCGTTGCCAGCGAGCCCGCCACGGCGAGCGCGGCGATCAGCGGCACGAAGCGGCCCGCGAGCATCGCCAGGCCGCCCAGCAGGTCGGCGAAGGTGATCCCGAACGCACCCACGTTGCCCGGCGCGTTGGGCTGCACGAAGCCGGTGTAGCCGGCGAAGGCGGAGCCGTTGTTGTTCGTCTGGGACGTGTAGGCGTAGAGGGTCTCCGAGAAGCCCTGGGGGCCGGAGTTGAAGATCGAGGGTGCGCCGTACTTCGTGGCGATCGCGAGCGCCGTCGCCACGAGCACTCCAAGGGGCACGAACAGAGTCCCGATCAGCACGAGCTTGACCTCGCGCGACTCGACCTTCTTGCCGAGGTATTCGGGTGTCCGCCCGACCATCAGCCCAGCGATGAACACCGCCAGGAGGACCATCAGGAGCATCCCGTACAGGCCCGAGCCGACCCCGCCGAAGATGACCTCGCCGGTCATGATGTTGGTGAGCGGGACGCTGCCGCCGATACCGGTGAACGAGTCGTGCGCCGAGTTCACCGAGCCGTTCGACGCGTCGGTGGTGACCGTGGCCCA
>DAIMGB010000094.1:0-7081 GCA_036724195.1 Thermoleophilaceae bacterium | reverse complement strand
CGAGCTGGTGGGTGAGATCGAGGGCAGCGGCGGGCGCGGGCTGGCCATCGAGACCGACGTGACCGACCAGGAGCAGGCCAAGGCCGCCGTGCAGCAGACGGTTGACGAGCTCGGTCGCCTCGACACGCTCGTGAACAACGCCGGCGTGATGCTGCTCGGCCCCGCGGTGGACGCCCCCACCGAGGAGTGGGACCGGATGATCGACCTGAACCTGAAGGGGTTGCTCTACTGCTCCCACGCGGCCACGCCCCATCTGATCTCAGCCGCCGAGGACTCCGATCGCAAGGTCGCCGACATGGTCAACATCAGCTCGGTCGCGGGCCGCGTGGCCAGGCAGGGCTCGGGCGTCTACAACCTGACGAAGTGGGGTGTGGGCGCCTTCAGCGAGTCGCTGCGCCAGGAGCTGTCGGGGCTGCACGTGCGCGTGTCACTGGTCGAGCCGGGCGCCACGTCCACCGAGCTGTCCTCGCACGTGCGCGACGAGGTGCGTGAGTCGATGATGGAGCGCTTCGCCGGAATCGAGCTGCTCGAGGCGGACGACATCGCCGATGGGATCCAGTACATCGTCACTCGCCCGCGGCGCGTGGCCGTGAACGAGCTGCTGATCCGCCCCGCCGAGCAGGCCGGTTAGCGCCTAGCCCTGGGCCAGCAGGCGCGCGCCCAGGCGCCGCGCCAGGCCCTCGCCGCCCCAGCGCATGACCGTGTCGTGGTTCCACGCGAACACAGGGCGGCCGATGGGCGCCAGCAGATTCATCCAGGCGCGCGTGGTCTGCACGTTCCACTCGTAGACAACGGCGGTCACGCCGTCCTGCTCGAACAGGCGCCAGCGGCCGGTGCCCGCCAGCTCGCCGTCGGCGCGACCCTCCATCAGCGACGGCGCGTTCACGCGGTCGGTGGTGAAGTCGAAGCGAAGCGGGTAGGGCAGCTTGCTGCGCCACTCGATCGAGTGCTTGCTTCCTTCGCGGTTCGCGTCGCCAGGGTCGAGCTCCTCCACCGCCACCACGCCGCGCCACCACGACGGCCACGCCATCACGTCCTGCAGCAGTTCCCAGGCCGGCTCGCGCGGCGAGTCCAGCAGCCATGTGCTGAGGAAGCGGTACTGCATCACAGGGCCGACTCTATGGCCGCGATCACCGTCTCGACCACCTTCACGCGGGCATAGCGCTTGGACTCGGCTTCGATCAGGTGCCAGCGCGCCGGGTCCTTGTCAGTGCGCTCCAACATCTCCTCGAGGGCTTCCAGGTAGGCCGGGCGCCGCTCGCGGTTGCGCCAGTCGTCGGGCGTCAGCTTCCAGGCACGCAGCGGATCCTTCGCGCGCCGTTCGAAGCGCTTCAGCTGCTCCTCGGCCGAGATGTGCAGCCAGAGCTTGATCAGCACCGTGCCCTCGGCGGCGAGTGAGCGCTCGTGCTGCACGATCTCCTCGTAGGCGCGCTGCCACTCCTCCTCGCTGGCGAAGCCCTCCACGCGCTCCACCAGCACGCGGCCGTACCAGGAGCGGTCGAGCACCGTCAGCCCGCCCCAGCCCGGCAGCGCGGGCCAGAAGCGCCAGAGAAAGTGATGGCGCTTCTCGTCGTACGTGGGCGCGGCGAACTGCGCCACCCGCACGTGGCGCGGGTCGAGTGGCGCCACGAGGCGCCTGATCGTGCCGCCCTTGCCCGACGCGTCCCAGCCCTCGAAGACCACGCACACCGGCGGCCCCAGCTCGGACCCCGCGAGCTTGCCGCCCAGCTTCAGCCGCAGCTCCAGCAGCCGCCGCTGGGCTTCCTTTAGGCGCTCGGCCTCCTCCTCCTTGGACAGCCGCCGTGAGAGGTCGAGCTGGTCGAGCCGCCCCACGCTCAGGCCAGGGAGGCCATCACGTGCTTGACGTGCGTGTAGTCCTCGAGCGCGTACATCGAGAGGTCCTTGCCGTAGCCGGACTGCTTGTAGCCGCCGTGCGGCATCTCGGCCGCCAGCGGGATGTGGTCGTTGATCCACACGCAGCCGAAGCGCAGCGCCTTCGACACGCGCAGGGCGCGACCGACGTCGCGGGTCCAGACCGACGATGCCAGGCCGTACTTCGTGGAGTTGGCCCACTTGATCGCCTTCTCCTCGTCGTCGAACGGCTGCACGGTGATCACCGGCCCGAAGATCTCCTGCTGGATCATCTCGTCGTCCTGCTTCAGGCCCGCCACCACCGTCGGCTCGAGGTAGAAGCCGGGCAGGTCGGGCTCGTGACCGCCGGTCACGATCTCGGCGTTGCCGGGCTTGCGCTCGAGGAAGCCCTCGACGCGCTCGCGCTGGCGCTCGGAGTTGAGCGGGCCGAGCGTGGTGTCGGCCGACATGGTGTCTCCCATCACGAGGCCCTTGGCCTGCTCGGACAGCCCGCTCACCACGTCGTCGTAGATGCCCTTGCCGGCCAGCACTCGCGTGGCGGCGGTGCAGTCCTGCCCGGCGTTGTAGTAGCCGGTGCCGGCGATCGTCTCCATGGCGGTCTCCATGTCCACGTCGTCGAACACCACGACGGGCGCCTTGCCGCCCAGCTCCAGGTGCACGCGCTTGAGCGTGTCGGCCGCCGCCTTGGCGATCCACTTGCCCGTCTCGGGCGAGCCCGTCAGGGACACCATCTCCACGTCGGGATGGGTCACCAGCGCGGAGCCGGCGGGCTCGCCGTGGCCGGTCACGATGTTCAGCACGCCGGGCGGCAGCAGGTCGCCCGTCAGCTCGGCGAGCTTGATCGTGGAGATCGGCGTGGTCTCGGCCGGCTTGAGGACGATGGCGTTGCCGGTGGCGAGGGCCGGGCCGATCTTCCAGATGGCCATCATCATCGGGTAGTTCCAGGGCGTGATCTGGCCCACGACGCCGATCGGCTCGCGGCGGATCATCGAGGTGTAGCCCTCCAGGTACTCGCCGGCCGCCTTGCCCTCCATGTTGCGTGCGGCGCCCGCGAAGAAGCGAAGCTGGTCGGCCGCCGCCGGGATCTCGTCCTCGAGGAAGGCCTGGCGCGGCTTGCCGGCGTCCGCGGACTCCAGGTCGGCCAGCTCCTCGCCATGCTCCTCGAGGCGGTCAGCCAGCTTGAGCAGGGCCAGCGAGCGCTCCCCGGGTGTGGTCACGCCCCAGCTCTCGAACGCGGTCTTTGCCGCCTCGACGGCGCGGTTCACGTCCTCCGCAGTCGACAGAGGCGCCTCGGCGATCTGCTCGGCGGTGGCCGGGTTCAGCACCGGCTCGGTCTGTCCCTCGGCGGAGTCCACGAACTCCCCGTTGATGTAGTTCTGGAGCTTGGTCCCTGTTGCAGTAGCCATCTAGCTCGCCTCCTCGACGGGTGTGAAGTCCATTCCGGTGCCCTCGGCCACCGCAGGGTGGGTGACCTTGCCGCCGGCCACGTTCACGCCGGGGCGAAGGCCGGGGTCTCTCGCGATCGCCTCGGCCACGCCGTGGTCGGCCAGCGCCAGCACATACGGCAGCGTGGCGTTGGTCAGCGCGAAGGTCGACGTGACCGGCACGGCGCCGGGCATGTTCGTAACGCAGTAGTGGGTGATGCCGTCCACCTCGTAGACGGGATCGGAGTGGGTGGTGGGCTTCGAGGTCTCGAAGCAGCCGCCCTGGTCGATCGACACGTCCACCAGCACCGCGCGCTGCTTCATCAGCGAGAGCTGGTCGCGCTTGATCACGTACGGCGCCTTGGCGCCGTGGATCAGCACGGCGCCGATCACGAGGTCGGCGCGCGGCAGCATCTCCTCGATCGCCAGAGTGCTCGAGTAGACGGTGGATGCCCGCCCGCCGAAGGCGGTGTCGAGCTCGCGCAGGCGGTCGATGTTGCGGTCGTACACGAACACGTCCGCCTCCATGCCGATCGCGACGTAGGCCGCGTTCTTGCCCACCACGCCGCCGCCGATCACCATCACGGTGGCCGCGGCGACGCCGGGCACGCCGCCGAGCAGCACCCCCCGCCCGCCCAGCGGCTTCTCGAGGAAGAAGGCGCCAGCCTGTGTTGCGATCTTGCCAGCCACCTCCGACATCGGCGCCAGCAGCGGCAGCTGGCCGCGCGCGTCCTCAACCGTCTCGTAGGCGATGCAGGTGGCGCCGCTCTCGACGAGCGCCTTGGTCAGCTCCGGCGCGGGCGCCAGGTGCAGGTAGGTGAACAGCGTGTGGCGCGGCTCGAGCAGGTCCACCTCGCCGGCCTGCGGCTCCTTGACGCCCAGGATCAGCTCGGCCTCCGCGAACACCGACTGCGCGTCGGGCGCGATCTCCGCCCTCTGGGCCGCGTACTCCTCATCGGTGATCGTGCTGCCCTCGCCGGCGCCGGACTGCACGATCACCTCGTGGCCATGCTCGGCCAGCTCGCGCGCGCCCGCGGGAGTCAGGGAAACGCGGTACTCGTCCAGCTTTGTCTCACTCGGCACGCCCACCTTCATGAGGGAACGTTCACCTCCATCTCGAAGCTGCAGTTCCTGCGCTCCAGCTCGGGGAACAGGTCATCGGGCTCCACGCAGCGCTCGGGCGGCAGCACGCCGGTGGCGTCGATCGCCCCGCGCGCCAGCAGCCGCACGGCCGCAGCCGCGGGAGCGGCCGTGGACACCACCCCGCCGCCCAGGCCCCACTCCTCCATCGGGCGCGTGACCGCCGTGACCCGCACGCCGTCGGCGTCCACCACGTGCACGGAGACCGTGTTGGGCGAAGGCGGTAGGGCCGAGTGCGTGGCGGCCTCGACCTCCTCCTTCGGCGCCGTGGTCAGATCGCGCAGCCGCTGCTCGAGGTCGGGATGAAGCGACAGCCGGAAGGCGCACTCCTCGCAGCCGAAGCTGGTCGGGAAGGTGAGCACCTCGGAGTGCAGGGTGAAGATCGTGTCCACGTCCCCGAGCGGCCCGGCATTAGCCTGGCCGCCGGGGCTGAGCGGCTCGAGCTCGACGGGCTTGCCGTCGCGCACCGCCATCGGCGCCAGCGTCAGCTCGTCGATCAGCGTCTGCAGCGCGTAGGGGATGCTGAAGCCGTCGGGGGGGTCGAGGTCGCGGCCCGCCGCCAGCACGTCCATGTAGCGCGGCTCGTGCCCGAGCTCGCGCACGGCCCGCAGGCCCATCACGTTGGTCTTCCCCGGCGAGGAGCCCATGCCCAGCAGCGCCAGCAGGCCGGCCTCGCGGAACTCGGAGTCCAGCTCGAGCTGCTTTGCGGTCACGTGGTAGAGGCCGCCCAGGTCGAGGTAGTGGCAGCCGGCCTCGAGGCAGCCGCGCATGGCGTCGATGTTGATGCGGTAGCTGGCCGAGTTCACCAGCACGTCCACGCCCTCGAGCGCGGGCGCCAGGCCGGCGCGCGCGTCCACCTCGTGCGCGCTCGCCTTTGTGCCGCCGTGGCGCTCGGCCACCGCGGCCGCGCGCTCGGCGTCGAGATCGAGGAGCAGCAGCTGCTCGGCCTCGTCGGACTCGGACAGGTCGCGCACGATCGCAGGTGCGATCGTCCCGCCGGCCCCGAGGATGGCCACCTTCAAGAGAGGAGCTCCCGCGCGCGCAGCGCCAGCCAGAACTCGATCCGGTCGCGCGCGCTGCCGAGGTCGCGGCCGGTGAGCTGCTCGACGCGACGGATGCGGTAGCGCAGCGTGTGCCGGTGGCAGTACAGCTTGCGCGCGGCCTTCTCCCACTGGCCGTTCTGCTCGATGAACGCCTCGAGCGAGCGGATCAGCTCGTCGCCGTAATCCCCGCTCGCGTCCTCGAGCGGTGCCAGCACGCTGTCGCAGTAGAGCCGCAGCGCCTCGTCGTCCTGCAGCGAGAGCAGCAGCTGGAACGCTCCGAGGTCGCGGTAGGAGGCCACGTGAGGGGCCGAGCCGTTGGCCAGCGCCGCCGCCTCGAGCGCGCAGCGCGCCTCGTGGAACGTGCGCCTCAGGGCCGCCACCGGCGCCGGGCGCGACACGGCCGCGCGCAGCCGGGTCTCCGGAGGACGGTCGCCGTCCTCCTGCGTTGCGCCACCCACCGCCGCCAGCGCCTCGCGGGCGCGCGCGGCCAGCGCGCTCGGGTCGCTGCCCTCCCGGCAGTCCACGACCGCGCACAGCAGGCGCTCGCGGGTGGCCACCAGCGCGCCCACTCCGGCGTCGGACAGGAAGCGGTCCAGCTCGCTCTCGAGCGGGGGCGCCGGGGCGTCGCCGTCGCTGGCGAACACCAGCACCGCGGCCTCTGAGCCCACGCCGAAGGGCTCCAGGCGAGTGGCCAGCTCCTGCTCTGGCAGCCGCCCGGTCAGCGCCTCGGCCAGCACGTCGCCGGCGAGTCGGCGCTCGGTGTCGCGCATCGCGCGCTGGCGCATCAGCTCGAGCGCGACCACCGTCACGGCCTGGTTCAGGATCAGCCGCTCGAAGTCGCCCAGGCCGCCGCCGTCGCGCACGGCCACGAGCCACGCCTGCGGGGCGCCGTGCCCGCGGATGGCCACGCCAAGCACGAGCGCGCGGCCGGCCAGCTCGGCGTGCTCGGGAACGAACTCGGCGCCCTCGCCCGCGTCGGCCGCCCCCGAGGAGATGTCCTCGCTGCGGCGGCGCACCTCCTCGCGGACGGCCTCCACGGCCTCGTCGGACAGCTGGCGCCGGAAGACCTTGCTGGCGATCGTCTCGCCGCGCCCGTCCAGCACGGCCACCGCGCCGCCCAGCGCCGCGGCCAGCGCGCGCACGACCTCCTCGAGCCCGCGCTCCTCGAGGACAAGGCGCTCGAGGCGCTTGTGGATGGCGATGCCGCGCTGGAGCACGTCGTACTGCTCGTTCACGAGCGTCGTGAAGGCGCGCTCGGTGAGCGCGATGAAGGGCAGCTCGTAGGGCACCTCGAAGACGGGGAAGCCGAGCTTCGCCGCCTCGTCCTTCAGCGCCTTCGGCAGCTCGGCGTGATCGAAGCCCGTGCCGAAGCCGAGCGCCGCCAGGTGGTGCCCGGCCAACCGGCGCACGAACTCGCGCTGGCTCTTGTCGTCGCGGAGCTGGATCCCCGTGGTGAGGAGCAGCTCGCCGCCTGACAGCCAGGGCGTCGGATCGGGCAGCTCGGTGATGTGCACCCAGCGAACGGGTGCGTCAGCGGCGTCCTCGCCCGTCGCGAGCTCCAGCCCCACCTCTTGCACGAGGCTCCTGACGGTCAGCATCTAG
>DAIMGB010000093.1:0-7089 GCA_036724195.1 Thermoleophilaceae bacterium | reverse complement strand
AGCATCAGATGCACCCGCGTGGCTCGGTGGGGTCTCCCGGGAAGAGGCAAGCGTCGTTGCGGGCGGGAGCCTTGTTGCCGCGGATCCTGAACGATGTGTACTTGCCGATCGTGTTGCCGCGCGCCACGTACACGCGCAGCACCGCGCCTGTCTTCAAGAAGCGTTCGAGGCTCCTGAAGCGGACGCGGCGCTTCTTCGGCGAGTTGACCGCCTTGCGCGAGTAGGGACAGCCCTTGCGGCGGCCGCCGGCGCAGCGCACCGTGACCTTCGAGCCGCGCGGCGAGGTGATCGAGAGCATCTTGATGCGCGACCCCCTGCGGTTGATCGAGCCGGCCAGGCGCACGATCGGGATCGGAGTCAGGTACGGCGTCGGCGCCGGCTGGGCGGGCGGGATGGGCACCTGGTAGTCGGGCGCCTGCGCCGCGCTCGCCGAGGGCGACGCGCCGGCGTGCCCGACGAAAGCGAGTAGCGCGAGCATCGCGAGCACGGAGATAAGGAGGGGGCGGTACGGCACGACCAAATATGAACGGCGGACGGACAACTCGATTTACGCGGGCCCGCGATCGGCCGTCAAGCCGCTGGCGGAGCTGGTCGCGCCTGACGCCCGCTGGTTGCCCGCGCCGCGCTCGAAGCGCGGCCGGTAGGACAGCCGGTTCACCTCGCCGAGAAACGCGCCGCAGCTTTCGCACAGGCTCAGGTAGACGAGCACCCCCGCCTGCCTGTCGTATTGCGACGTGATCCGATGGAAACCCCTGTGAGAGCACGCCATTGCGCCTTTTCAACGGTCGGGGAAAGCGTGGGCTTCCGTGTACGACGCGGCCCGCTCCGGGGTCGCCGGCTCGCCCCCCGGCTCCAGGGCGCGAATCACGCGCCCCGCGACCTCCGCCCAGGTGAACTTCTTCGCGCGCTCGCGCGCGCGGAGACCGCAACGCTCGGCGACGGCCGGCACGGCCAGCTCGAGCATGGCGGCCAGCAGGGCTTCCTCGTCCGAGGGGTCGATCACACGCCCGCAGCCTTCGAGCAGATCCGCGCAGCCCCCCACGGTCGTGCCGATGCTGGGGACCCCAGCCGCGCTCGCCTCCGCGAAGACCAGTCCGAACGGCTCGAACAGCGACGGCATCACGAAGCACGTGGCGCGACTGAAGAGCTGGTCGAGGCGCCCGCGCTCGACAGGGTCGTCCAGGCGCATGACGCCATGACCCGTGACCCCGGGGGAGTCGACGGGGGGATGACCCCCGACGAGGTCGAGGCGCGCTTCAGGGGTGTCCGCACGCAGGCGCTCGAATGCGCGCACGACCGCGGGCCCGTTCTTTCGCTCCCAGTCCCTGCCCACGAAGAGGTAGCGGGGGTGCGTCCAGTCCCGGTCCGCCGTGACGGCGACCTCCCGGTTGCGACCGACCCCCACCACATGGACCTTCTCGGGAGGGATCCCGTAGTCCTCGACCAGTGACCGCGCCGCCCATCCCCCCTCGACGCAGCACGCGACCGCCTGCTCGTACGCGGCCCGCTGCACGTCGATCCGGGCGTCTACAGAGCGCCGCGACAGTGCGCCCCATTCGGCGTACCCATGTCTCACGGCCTGGATGACCGTCATGTCGTCGTGCGTGACCGTCGGCAGCTCGTGCGGCACGCTCAGGCCCGTGCCGACCTGCAGCACCGCGTCGATGCCGACCGTGCCGTTCAGTCGACGGCGCGCGGCCCGAGAGCGCAGCGTCCCAAGCTCGGGGCGGCAGAGGGCCGCCGCACGGCTACGGCGGAGGACATTTCCATGGCCGCGCCCGGCCGTCCTCGACAGCTGGACGGCGGTCAGCAGCGCTTCCGCGGCGAACCCCTGCACCGAGCCCGGCTCCGCACCCACGTGCACGACCTCGGCTCCGCGGGCCACCAGGCCGCTGGCAAGGCCGTAGGGAGTCCCCGACCTGGTGCTCGGCGACTCGCCGTCTCCCGGGAATACGAGGGCTACCCTCATCCCCAGCTTCAACGGGCGGTGCAGGACCCGGCTTCTGGCGAAAGTGGCTATGACGAAAGGCATACGGAAGCGCGCCGGGTCCCTGCGGCGCAATCTCGCGTTCGGCCGAGTCGCGCTCCGGCGCTCCGTCACCGCCTACGTCGGCTGGCTCGGCGAAGGGAACGTCGGCGATGAGGCGATGTTCCTGGCCCACAGGCAGCTGTTTCCCGAGCTCGACTTCGTCGGCGTGCCGGCGTCGTCCAGCACGGCGCTGACTCGTGCCGCGGGCGGCCTTCCCTGGCTGCACTGCCAGGCGGTCTGCCTGGGAGGAGGGACGCTCATCGGAAATGGCCACTTCCGCCTGGCCCTCGAGAACGCCGTGGCCGGGTGGCCGGAGGCGCCGCGCTTCACGCTGGGCGTGGGGGTCGAGGATCCGGGCTACCGGGAGGGCCTGCGAAGCGGGGTGGTCGAGGAGCTCGACCGCTGGAGGATGCTCCTCGAGCGGTTCCAATCCGTCGGCGTTCGCGGGCCGCTCTCCCAATCGGCACTCGCCGACCTCGGAATCCAGTCCGACGTGGTCGGCGATCCGGCCCTGGCTCTCAGGCTGCCGACCCGGCCGCCCGACGACGGCTTGCTCGGCCTCAACGTCGGAACCGTGGACGACCAGTGGGGGCTGGACCCCGACGCCTTCCGCCGCCAGGCCATCAGCCTGGCTCGCGGCCTGCTCGGCGATGGCTGGCGAATCCTGCTCGTGCCGACGTTCAGCGACGACGTGGCGTTCCAGCGCGCGCTCGCGGACGAGCTCGGCCAGGGCGTGAGCGTCGCGGATGGCCCGCTCGGCGTCCCCGAGGTGGCGGAGCAGCTGGCCCGCTGCCAGCTCGTGATCGCCCACAAGCTGCATGCCGCGGTGCTGGCCGCCGCCGTCGAGGTGCCTGCAATCGCCCTCGAGTACCGGCCGAAGTGCCGGGACTTCCAGGAGTCCGTCGGCCGCGGGGCCTTCGTGATGCGCACCGACCAGATGGACGAGGCGGTCGTTCGGCAGTGGGTCCGTGAGACCGCGGACGATCGAGAAGAGCACGTTCGCGACCTGGCGGAGCACGTTGAGAGATTGCGGGAGAGGCTCGCCACGGCGGCCGCGGGCATCAGCCGGACGGCACGTGCAGAGCCGCGAGCACTCTCTCCGCGACGGCGCGCCAGGTGAACCGCCCCGAGCGCTCGAGGGCGGCGGCGCCCATGCGCTTCGCGGTGTCTGGATTCGACAGCTCGAGCATCGCGCCGAGGAGAGCCTCCGCGTCGCCGGGCGGCACCAGGCGCCCGCCCTCCGGCCCGATCGCATACCCGGCGCCGCCCACCGTCGTGCCGATGCTGGGCACCCCGGCCGCGGCGGCCTCCACGTGGACGATCCCGAACGGCTCGAACCTGGAGGGCATCACACAGCAGGTGGCCCTCTCGAAGAGCCCCTGAATGCGGTCACGGGCTTCCGGGACGTTCAGGGCGAGTCGCCCGTGCCCGCGCACGCCATCGGCGTCCAGGGGTGGATGCGCGCCCACCACGTCGAGCGTGGCCTCGGGGGCCCGCTCCCGGATCTGAGCGAAGGCGCGAAGCAGCTCGGGTCCCCCCTTTCGGTTCCAGTCCTGGCCGACGAAAAGGAAGCGCGGCGTCGTCCACTCGCGCGGCACCGGCCGCGGATCGTGGTTGCGGCCGAGTCCGACGATGTGGACCTTTTCGCTCGGGACGCCGTAGTCCGAAACCACCGAGCCCGCCGCCCAGTCGCTGGCCACGCAGCAAGCGAGCGCGCGGCCGTACGAGGCTTGCTGGAGCCGCACCCGGGCCCTCACGGAGCGCTCCGGCTGGGCGCGCCACTCCGGAATGCCAAGGGCGATCGCCTGGCGAATGGTCATGTCTTCGAGCGTGACGACCGGCCTTCCCGGCGGCACCGCGTAGCCGGTGCCCACCTGCACGATCGGCCCGTGCCCGCGGGTCCACAACAGGCGCGCCCGCAGAGCCACGCTCCGCAGAGCCGCCACCTCCGCGGACCCTTCCGTGACCGCCCGCCGGCTGGAGCGCCGGGCCACCGAGAGCGCCAGCGTCAGCGGCAGGCGGACCGCGCGAGGTGGCTCCGCGGACAGGTGCGTGGCGTCCACGCCAAGCTCACGCAAGCCCCGGAGGAGGCCCCCCGGAATCCCCGACCACGACTGGGCGCGGTCGCCGTCGCCGGGGAAGACGACATGCAGGTCAGTCGGCATCGGGTTGGCGAGAGTAGTGCTCCGCTGCCTCGAAGCGCTGGCGCACCGCTGGTTGCAGGCGGTTTCGGGGTCCTTTCCACTGGCTAGGCTTTGAGGGTCGTGGAACCCCGCTGGACCCTCGGTGCGCTCGCCGGCCTGGCGGGCAGCCTCGTCGCGCTGACGGCAGCGCACGCGATGGCCGTGACTCCCCCCAAGGTCGTTCTCGACCGGGACGGCCTCAAGGACTCGCCGGAGCGAAAGGTCGGGCTCACGCCCGGCCACACGAACCGCATCGCATTCGTGGACGCCCGCTCACGCGGGGGACAGTGCTCGGACGAGCGCAGCGCGGCGCTGGCGGACTCCGTCAAGACGCCGTGGTGCTCCCTGGCCCGGGCGGCGGGCGATGCGCCCGCGGGAACGACGGTCCTGGTGCGAGGTGGGACCTACCCGGTGGCGGGGATCGGGCGCAAGCGAGCCGGCCGGGTCCGCCTGAGCCCCTACCCGGGCGAGCGAGCGGTGCTGCGCGGCGCCTCGCTCTCAGGACAGGGAATACGCCTGGAAGGCTTCCACATCACGGGAACGGTCGGCCTTGCGGCCCGCACGCGCCGGATCGCGCTGGTCGGTAACCGCTGGACCACGGATGGGCGCAGCGGAGGCACCAACCTCGCGATCGAGCCCGGCGTACGCGACGTGCTCGTGGCGGCCAACCGGATCTCGCAGCGCGCCTCGGTCCGCGGCCCCAACGCGATCAACTTCAACTCCACCAACACCCGCCCCGCGATCGTCGCCGTCACGATCCGCGACAACCGCATCGGCCCCGTCGCCGGCGGTGGAGACGCAATCCAGGCAAAGCACACGCGCGGGCTCACCATCTCGCACAACGAGATCTTCGGAGTCCGCCGCCCGCCCGGCTCGGCAGCCCATCCCGACGTCTTTCAATCGATCTACGGCGCCACGGGCCTCACCATCAAGGACAACTTCATCCACAACATCGCCGCCCAGGGCATCTTCCTCCAGCGCTTCCAGGGCACGAACCGCAACTTCAACGCCCACGACAACGTGATCGCCCGTGTCGCCGCCCCCTGGACCGCCTTCTCCGCCAACGCCCGAAAGGCCACCATCGGCCACAACACGATCGACGGGATCCTGCGCGCAGGGGGCGCCTCAGTCAGGGTCGTGTCCAACGTGGCCATCAGGGGCATCATCGTCGAGCCGGAGGGAGGCGTCACCCGAGAGCGCTACAACCTCGCGTCGCGATTCACGCACAAGCCGGGCGCCGGCTCGATCATGGGAGGGCCGATCTTCGGCGACGCCGGCAAGAACGACTTTCGGCTGAAGCGCGGCACCCGCGGCTCGGGTGACGGGCCCGGCCGGCGCGACATCGGCTCAAGGCGAGCCAACTGGTCGCACCCCGTGTTCCGCCGCCGGTAGGCGTTCGCCGGGCCCAGCCGCCTCCTCGATCCAGCGCCGGTACAGGCGCTCGGCCGGCTCGGTCACGGACGTCCAGCGGGCGGCGGAGGCCAACAGGCGCCCCTGCGCCGCCGCGCTCCGCCACGCGTCGTCGTCCCCCATGAGATCGACGATGCCCGCCGCGAGCTCGTCCGCCGTCTCCCCCACGCGCCCGTGGACACCGTCGCGGAAGCCAAGCTCCCCGACCGCGAAGGGCGTACCCACGACCGGGCGGGCCGCCGCCAGCGCCTCCAGGACCTTGAGCCGGGTGCCGCCGCCGCTCCACAGCGGGGCCACCACCAGCCGGTTCCGCGCCAGCTCGGCCTTCAGGTCCGGCACGAACCCGATCAGCTCGACGCCCTCGGCCCCCTCCACGAGGGCCCGCACGCCCGGGGCGTCGCTTCCCGGGCCGGCGATTCTCAGCCGGGCGGTGGGCCGGTTGGCCAGGACGATGGGCCATACCTCGCGGAGCAGGCGGGTCAGGCCCTCGCGGTTCGGCGCGTAGCGGAGCTGGCCGAAGAACAGCACCTCGTCGCCCTCGGGGGGCGAGGGATCGACCTCGAGCAGCTCTTCGTCGACCCCGTTGGGAACCAGCAGCACGTTGCTCGACTGCTTGCCGAAGTAGCTTCGGTCTTGATCGGACACACAGATGACGGCATCCACCTTGCGGGCCGTGCGCTGCTCGGTGAGCTGCATCCGCTTCACGTACCAGGCGGCCCTCCACCAGGACGGGCTGTAGCGCCGCCCGCGCGGCGTGCTCGTGTCGATGACCTCCGAATCGACGTTGTAGACGCTCATCACCGACCGGGCCCCCGCCGGAAGGAAGCGCGCGTACTGCAGGAAGCGCTCCTCCTCGAGCTGGACGAACGCCGCCCGCGGGGCCAGCTGTCGCAGGGCGGCCGCCATCGAGGCCGACTCGGAGAAGGGGAAGCCGCGGAGGTGCTGCTCGAGCCGCGAAAGGCCCCTGCCGCCGGCGCCCGAGGCGGTGTGAGCCTTCCAACCGCGCCGCTCGACCTCCTCGAGCGCCTCGTCGCCGGGATGCTCGACCGTCAGGAGCACCGGCGTCGCCCCGGCGCGCTCGATGGCCTCGGCCAGCCGCAGGGTGCGCTTCCGGTTGCCCGAGGTCACTGGGAACGGGAACCACGAGCACACCATCAGGGCCTCTACGGGCATGAGCTTGCGAGGACCGCCCACGAGCCGTTGCCGGCGACCTCACGGAAGCCGGGAAGCGACGGCTTGAATCCCCGGGCGCCGCTGAAGTCGGTCGCGTCCGCGGTGCGCGGCCGCACGGCGCTCCGCGCCCCCCTCCCGGTCCGCGCCACGACGTGCCCCCGCGGCGCGTCGAGGTAGTAGACGAGATAGGGCGCCAGCACCGGGGAGGCGAGAATCGGCCCGCAGCGGTCGAGGATGGCCCGCGCTTTCGGCTGGCGAACGAGAGCGCGCACCTGCTCGCGTGCGAGCTCGGGC
>DAIMGB010000092.1:2093-7129 GCA_036724195.1 Thermoleophilaceae bacterium | reverse complement strand
GGGGAGCCGGAGATCGAGAACGTGCTGCGCGACCTGAGCCCGGCTGACGTCTAGCCGGCCGCGGCCTCGGCCGCGGGCTGCTGTTCCTGCTCTTCCGCCTGCTCCTTCGGCGGCTCCTTGGCCCAGTCCTCATCGAACTCGACGCGCCATTTGCCCTCGGCCGTCTGCTCGAGGCGCAGCTTGGCGCGGAAGGTGCGCCCGCTGCGGCCGCGGAAGCCGGTGATCTGCTTCTCGGTGCGCCCCACTCCGGGATCCTCGCCGCGCTCACGCGAGGTGCGCAGGCTCTCGATCAGCTCCTTGGCCACGGACACCGGCAGCGACTTGCCGGCCTTCTTCTTCCAGATCACGAAGCCGCAGCCCGGGTCGTCCTTCGACCAGCACGAGTAGCCCTTGCGGTTCTCCGAGATCTCGCGGCCGCAGACGGCGCAGGGACCGAGCTTGGCCCGCTCGATCTTCACGCCCTTCAGCTTGTCGAGCTCGGCGACCGTGTCGGTGGCGAACTTCGCGATGTCGCCCATGAACGCCGGGCGGGTGTCCTCGCCGCGCTCGATCAGGCCGAGGCGCCGCTCCCAGTCGCCGGTCAGCTCCGCGGAGGTCAGCGGGTGCGAGCCCAGCAGCCGGATGACCTGCACGCCCTTGTCGGTGGCCACCAGCGCGCGGCCGTCGCGCTCGATGTAGCCCACCGTGATCAGGCGCTCGATGATCGATGCGCGCGTGGCCGGGGTGCCGATGCCGGACTCCTTCATCGCCTCGCGCATGTCCGCGTCCTCGATGTCCTTGCCGGCGGCCTCCATCGCGGCCAGCAGCGAGGCCTCGGTGAAGCGCCGCGGCGGCTGGGTCTCCTTGCGCAATGACTCGACCGAGCGCGTGTCCACCCGCTCGCCCTGCTCGAGCTTCGGCAGCAGCTGGTCGCCGCCCGAGTCGTCGTCGCCGGCGCCGTCGCGGGCCTCCTCGCCGTAGACGGCCTTCCAGCCGGCCTCGACCAGGCGCCGCCCGCTGGTACGGAAGACGTGCTCTACAACCGTGGTCTCGACGCGGGTGCGCTCGTACACCGCCTCCGGGTGGAACACCGCCAGGAAGCGCTTGGCCACCAGGTCGTAGATCTTCAGCTCGTCCTGACCCATGCGCCCGAGGTCGTGATCGGAGCGGGTGGGGATGAGCGCGTGGTGGTCCGCGACCTTGGCGTCGTTCACGACCCGCCCGAGCGGCAGCTTGTCAAGCGAGGTCACGTACTCGGCCCCGCGCGCGTACTGGGGGTTCTTGCCCACCAACTCGGCGGTGGGCTTGATCTCCGGGATCATGTCGCCGGTCAAAAACCGCGAGCTGGTGCGCGGGTAGGTGATCGCCTTGTGGTCCTCGTAGAGGCGCTGGGCGGCCGCCAGCGTGCGGCGGGCGGAGAAGCCGTAGAGCGTGTTGCCGTGGCGCTGCAGCGAGGTCAGGTCGTAGAGCAGCTGCGGGCGCTCGCGCTCCTCCTTCTTCTCGAGCTTGGTGATGTCGCCGGGCTGGCCGGTGGCGGCCTCGACGATCGCGGTGGCCTCGGCCTCCGTCTTCAGGCGCCGGCCGCCCAGGTAGCGGCCGCTGTAGAGGCGCTCCTCGGTGGCGGCGAAGCCGGCCTCGACGAGCCAGTAGGGCTCGGGCTTGAAGGCGCGGATCTCCTCCTCGCGGCGGGCGACCAGCGCCAGCGTGGGCGTCTGCACCCGACCCAGCGAGACGGCACCGTCGAAGGCTGCGCGCAGCCGGATCGACGCCGCGCGCGTGGAGTTCATGCCCACCACCCAGTCGGCCTCGGAGCGCGAGCGGGCCGCGTCCTCGAGAGGGCGCATCTCGTCGCCCGGGCGCAGGCGACCGAATGCTTCGGTGATCGCCTTCTTCGTCATCGACGACAGCCAGAGCCGCTGCACCGGCTTGTCCACGCCGGCGGTCTCGTACACGTAGGCGAAGATCAGCTCGCCCTCGCGCCCGGCGTCGCAGGCGTTCACGATCATGTCGATCTCGGCGTCCTTCATCAGCTTGTGGATGGCCCGCAGCTGCTTTGCCGCCCTGTCGTCGTTGGGCACGAGCTTGAACTCGTCGGGGAGGATCGGCAGGTCAGCGAAGCGCCACTTCTTCAGCTTCGGGTCATACGCGTCGGGCTCCGCCAGGCCCACCAGATGCCCGACCGCCCAGGTGATCACGTACTCGTCGCCGACCAGGTGGGTCTTGTCCTTCGACGAGGTGAAGGATCCGGGCAGCGCGGACGACAGGTCGCGTGCGACCGACGGCTTCTCCGCTATCACGAGGGTCTTTCCCATCACCGCTCAGGCTAGCGGCGGCGAAGGCGGCGCAAGGCCTGCCGCAGCCGGCCACCCCGCCGCGGCGGCGTCTCAGCCTCCGCTGCCGGGCGGCGACCCCGGTGCACGTCGAACACCACGTCGCCGCCGCAATGCGGGCGGTCGCCCGCGCCGATCACGACGGGGCTTTCGATCGGCCGGTGGCAAGAGGTGCATCGAAAATGGGGCATGAAACTCCAATAATCGTCACACTTCCATCGCCACTTGAGCGTCAATACGCCCCAGGGCGCGGCGCGGCGCCCTTGTTCGACGGGCCCCGCGAGTGGCCCGGACAGCCGCGGTTTCCGGCCTGCTTCCAGGGCAGGCGCACGATCACCTGGGACTCGTTGTTGTTCTCGTTCGACTCGTAGATGCCGTTCAGCGGATCGACCTTGAAGGCGTAGGCGAAGCAGCCGCGCAGCCCGGTCACGTCGATCCACTGCTCCGGGTAGGTGGGCGGATAGATGTCCGACCAGCCGATCGAGGTGCCCAGCGTGACCTGCTTCTTGCCCGGGAAGGTGCTGCAGGCCGGGTAGACCTCCTTGCGCGGCGAGCGCTTCAGCCGCGGCCGCGTGCGCTCCAGGTCGCGCAGGCAGTAGGACATCTTCGGGCCCACCCGAACGCGCTTCGTGCGGTGACCGTCGTGGTCGAGCCGCCAAAGCTCGAAGCGGTTGGCGTGGAAGAACTTCCACCAGCGCTTGTGCTCGTGGGCCAGCTTGTACTGGAGCCGGGCGCCCGTCTTCACGCTGATGCGACCGCCGCCGACCTTGTAGATGCGCTGGCGCCCATGCATGTAGCGGGGGCTCGAGCGCACGCCGTGCAGCTCCACCGGGCCGCCCCCCACGCTGTCGATCGAGTTGCCGGCTCGCAGGCGCACGTGGCCGTTCAGGTGCTCGGCGTACATGCCATACGGGCGCTTGATCACGAGGTCCGGACAGCGCAGCTTGGCCGCCTTGGGGCCGACGCAGGGGTTCGCGTCAACCTTCTGGCGCGCGGCGGCGTCGTGCGCCGGGGCGCCAGCCGCCATGGCGACCGCGCTGGCGGCTGCGGCTATTGCGCCGACTAGCACCGGCGGGATGACCCTGCCCAGGGGAGGCACGCTCACAGTTCTAGCGACAACGCCCCACGGACGCGCTAGTTTCGGAGCCGATGGCCGAGCGCGTGCGGGTCCTCTCGATCGACGGCGGCGGAATCCGGGGCATCATCCCGGCGCTCGTCCTGGTGGAGCTCGAAAAGCGGGCCGGCAAGCGCGCCTTCGAGCTGTTCGACCTGATCGCCGGCACCTCGACCGGCGGAATCCTGGCCTGCGCGCTGTGCGCCCCCGACCCGCTGCCCGCCTCGCAGCTGGTGGGCCTCTACAGGGACCGCGGCCCCGACATCTTCGACCGCTCGCTGTTCCAGCGGATCAGGAGCGCCGAGGGCCTGCTCGACGAGAAGTACAACTCGGCCGGGCTCGACAAGGCGCTGCACGACTTCCTGAGCAACAAGCGCCTGAGCGAGGCGAAGCCGGACCTGATCGTGCCCTCCTACGACACGAACTCGCCCGCGCCCTACTTCTTCAAGACGAGCAAGGCGCGCGACTCGAAGGACGACGACTTCCCGCTCTCCACGGTGGCGCGCGGCACCTCGGCGGCCCCCACCTACTTCGAGGCGCTGCATTCCGGCGACATGTCGCTGGTGGACGGCGGGGTGTTCGCGGTGAACCCCGGCATGTGCGCGCTCGCCGAGGTGCTGCGCTTCAAGCCGGGCGCCGAGGTGGTGGTGCTGTCGCTGGGCACCGGCCAGCGCACCACCAAGCGCCCCTGGAGCAAGGTCAAGGACTGGGGCCTCGCCGAGTGGGCGCGGCCGATCCTCGAGGTCGTGTTCGACGGCATCTCCGACGCGGTCGACTACCAGCTCACCCAGGTGCTGCCGGAGGGCCGCTACTGGAGGCTGCAGATCGAGCTCGAGGGCGCCAGCGACCACCTCGACGACGCGAGCAAGGAGAACATCGCCGCCCTGGAGGAGCGCGCCGCGGCGCTGATCGCCCAGAGCGGCGACAAGCTGGACGCCGCCGTCGCGGCGATCTCCTAGCGAGAGCAGGGCCCCGTGCCCACCGGGCCGCTAGCGCTCTGCAGCTCGTGGCGCACCACCGAATCGGGCACGCCGAAGCCGGTGCGCCCACCGTCGGCCACGGTGGCGGCGAAGACCGTGGTGACCACGCGCCCCCGGCCGTCCACCATCGGGCCGCCCGAGTTACCCGAGCGCACCAGCCCGCGGAGCGAGGTGATGCGGCGGCGCACCGGTCCGCGCCCGTAAGCGTCCTGAGTCACGATGTCGGTGGTCTGGCCGAGCCTGCCCGGCTCCACGTCGTAGGGGCCGTTCTCGGGGAAGCCGAGAATCGCCGCCGACGTGCTGGGCTTGGCGTTCACGTCCAGCCTGAGGGCGGGCTCGCCCGACAGGCCGGGCACGCGCAGCACCGCGATGTCGTTCTTCGAGTCGAAGCGGATCGCCTGGGCGTCCATGGCGGGGCCCTCGCCGCCCAGCAGCACGGTGGTGTCGTCCTCGCCCGCGACCACGTGCGCGTTCGTGACCACCACGCCGTCGCCGGCGATCCAGCCGCTGCCCTGCACGCCCAGGCCGCAGGCCGTGCCCAGCACCTTCACGACGCTGCGCCGTGCGGCCCGCACCTGGGGGTCGCGTGCGATCGCCGCGTTCGGCGCCGCCACGTTCGGGGCGGGGCCGTTG
>DAIMGB010000092.1:0-2083 GCA_036724195.1 Thermoleophilaceae bacterium | reverse complement strand
CCGTTGATCTGCGGGAACGGGTCGAAGCGGGCGAGCAGCTTCAGGATCCCGCCCGACGGCGGCAGCCGCTCGTTCAGGGCGCGCACGATCGCCGAGCGCTGGAAGGGCTCGCGCAGCTGGCGCGCCCCCGGTGTGTGGAGCGCCACCGCGCCGGCGATCCACACCAGGCCGAGGCCCAGGGCGCCGATCAGGATCGCTCCACCCGCGCCGTCCAGCACGCCCAGGCTCTCCCCCACCCGCCGTCGCAGCCGGAAGCCCAGTATCTCGAGGGCCGAGGCGAGCAACCCGCCGAGCAGAACCGAGCTCACCAGCGCGATCAGCGGGGCGTATGGGGAGTGCGAGCCCCCGGAGAGCAGGGCCGGGCCGACCCGGGCGCCAAGCAGGGCGCCCACCGCGAAGCCCGCCAGCGAGAGCGCGCCCACGATCAGCCCCTGGGCGAAGCCCCAGGTGGCCATGAGCACCGTAAACCCCACGATTATCCAGTCCAGGGTTGTCACGAGCCCGCCGCAGGGTACTGGCAGGTCCTCGGTCTACCCTTGATCCGCCGCCAGTGTTGAACAACCACGCCGAGCGCCGCAGGCGCCTCATCCACCACGGCCTCCCAGCACTCGGGGCACTCGCGCTCATCGCTCTGGCCGCCGGGGCGCTGGTGGGCGCCCGCGCCCTCTCGGGGTCCGAGCGCGCGGCGCGCGACTACACGCGCGCGTGGGCGCGCCACGACTACGCCGGGATGTACCGCCTGCTCACGAGCCAGTCCCGCTCACGGATCAGCGAACGCCGGCTGCGCGGCGCCTACCTGCGCGCGGCCGACACCGCCACCGCCACGCGCGTGGTCGTGAGCCACAGCAGCGGCGAGCACGGCGGCGTCGTGAGCGTGCCGGTGGAGATCCACACCCGCCTGTTCGGCACGATCGCCGGCGACATCCAGGTGCCGGTGTCGGGCGACCACGTGACCTGGCGCCCGGAGCTGGTCTTCCCGGGCCTCTCGCCGGGAGTGAAGCTCACGCGCCGCACCCAGCCGCCGGTGAGGGGCACGCTGGTCTCGCGCGACGGCAAGGTGATCGCCAAGGGCCCGTCCACCGCGCGGAGCTCGCCGCTCGGCCCGCTCTCGGGCTCGATCGCGGGAAGCCTCGAGCCGCAGGGCACGCGACGCCAGCGCGAGGCCCTGTACGCGCGAGGCTTCCCACGCGATTGGCCGGTCGGCCAGACCGGGCTCGAGGAGGCCTTCGAGAGCGAGCTGGCCGGGCGGCCCGGCGGCGAGCTGATCGTCGGCGCCACCCACGTGATCGGGCGTGCCAAGCCGCGCCAGGCGAAACCGATGGTCACGACGATCGACAGCCGCGTGCAGGAGGCCGCCGTGGCCGCCCTGGGCGGGCGCTTCGGCGGCATCGCCGCGCTCGACGCCCGCACCGCCGAGGTGCGCGCCCTCGCCGGCGTGGCCTACTCGGCGCCGCAGCCGCCGGGCTCCACCTTCAAGATCGTGACCACCACCGCCGCGCTCGAGAGCCGCCTGGTCAAGCTGTCCACGAAGTTCCCGGTCGCGCAGGCGGCCACGATCGACGGCGTGCAGCTCCAGAACGCCAACGGCGAGTCCTGCGGCGGCAGCTTCGAGTCGAGCTTCGCGCACTCGTGCAACTCGGTGTTCGCCCCGCTGGGCGTCAAGGTGGGCGCCGAGCGGCTGGTGAACGCGGCCGAGCGCTACGGCTTCAACGGCAAGCCGTCGCTGCCCGCCGAGCTGCCCAGCACGCTGCCGCCGGCGACCGACATCCGCTCACCACTCGACGTCGGCTCGACCGCGATCGGGCAGGGGCGCGTGCTCGCCACGCCACTGCGGATGGCGTCCGTCGCCCAGACGGTGGCGGCCGGCGGCGTGCGCGCCGACCCGACGCTGCGCCCGGACGAGCCGCAGGGCCGCCCGGTCCGCGTGACCACGCGCCGCGTGGCCCGGACGCTCGAGCGGCTGATGCTCGACGTGGTGGCCTACGGGACGGGCACCGCCGCCGCCATCCCCGGCGTGAAGGTGGCCGGCAAGACCGGCACCGCCGAGCTGGAGGACACGCGCGGCCCGAACGCCCCCCAGGAC
>DAIMGB010000091.1:0-7145 GCA_036724195.1 Thermoleophilaceae bacterium | reverse complement strand
GGTGCTGCTCCTCGAGCGTGCCGATGCCGCCGATGCCGGTGCCGATCACGCAGGCCGCCCGGCCGGGGTCTGCCGGCGGCTTGCCGTCCTCCCAGCCGGCGTCCTCCAGCGCCTCGGCGGCCGCGGCCAGCGCCAGCTGCGTGAAGCGGTCGGAGCGGCGCACCTCCTTGATGGTGAGCTGCTCCTTGGGCTCGAACTCCGAGCAGCGGCCAAAGCCGTCCTCGATGCCCGAGTTGCCGGCGCACCAGCGCTCGTGCAGGGTGCGGGCGCCGTTCCCCAGCGGGGTCACGGCGCCGACTCCGGTGACTACGACAGAGCGGGTCATGCCGCCTTAGCCACCACCAGGTCCACGGCGTCCCCAACGGTCTTCAGGTTCTCCATGTCGTCGCCCTTGAGCTGCACGCCGTAGTCGTCCTCGACGATCTGGGCAAGCTCGACCAGGTCGAGCGAGTCCACGTCGAGCTGCTCGAACTCGGCGTCGCGGTTGATCTGGTCCGGCTCCGCGCCGAACTCCTCGAGCGCCTTGAAGACGCGCTCCTCGATCTGCTCCTTGCTGATTGTGGTGCTCATCGTTTCCTCCATTCAGGCGGTCATTCCGCCGTCGACTGTCAGGGTGGTTCCGTTCACGTATGCGGCTTCGTCGGAGGCGAGGAAGCGCACGCATGCGGCTACCTCCTCCGGGGTGCCCGCCCGGCGGGCCGGCACGGCCTCGAGCAGGGCGTCGCCGATGCCATCGGTCATGTCGGTCTCGACGAGGCCCGGCGCGACCGCGTTCACGGTGATCGAGCGCCGCGCCACCTCGGCCGCGACCGTTGCGGTCAGGGCCACGAGGCCCGCCTTCGAGGCCGCGTAGTTGGCCTGGCCGGGGTTGGCCCGCTGGCCGACCACCGAGGCGATGTTCACGATCCGCCCGAAGCGCGCTCGCATCATGGGCTTGAGCGCGCGGCGCGTGGTGCGGAACGCGGCGGACAGGTTGGTGTCGAGCACGCGCGCCCAGGCCTCGTCGTCGATCTGCGGAGACAACGCGTCGGCACGGACGCCGGCGTTGTTCACCAGCACCAGCACGGGGCCGCCGAAGTGCTCCTCGAGCGTCTTGAACAGCTCGTCGGGCGCGTCCTCGTCGGACACGTCGGCCTGGATCGCGAGCGCCTTGCCGCCGGCCTCCTCGATCTCGGCCACGACGCGCTCGGCGCCCTCCTCGTCGGAGCGGTAGTTCACGCCCACGGGCCAGCCGTCGGCGGCGAGCGAGCGGGCAATCGCCGCCCCGATGCCGCGCGAAGCGCCGGTCACGAGCGCGCAGCCTCCGTCGTGTCCGTTCAGCGCCACTCGATCACCCCCGCGCCCCACGTGAAGCCGGCGCCGAAGGCGGCCAGCAGCGCGGTGTCGCCGGAGTTCAAGCGGCCGGTCTCGACGGCCTCGGCCAGCGCGATCGGGATCGTGGCCGAGCTGGTGTTGCCATAGCGGTCGATGCAGTCGATCACGCGGTCGCGATCGAGGTCGAGCTTGTCGGCCACCGCGGCGAGGATGCGGGCGTTGGCCTGGTGGTAGACGAAGAGGTCGATCTCGTCGAGGCGCAGGCCGGCCATCGCGGCCACCTCCAGCGTGCTGCCCGACAGCCGCCGGACGGCCTCGCGGAAGGTCTCGTGGCCCCTCATCCGGATCAGGCGCTCCTCCTGCCCGGCCGTGATGAACTCGGCGCCGCTGCCGTCCGCTCCCAGCGTGATCGGGCCGATGCGCCCGCCCTCCTCGCCGGCGGGCCCCACCAGCGCGGCGCCCGCGCCGTCGGCGAACAGCGCGGCGGTGCCGCGGTCGCCCGGGTCGAGGAGGCGGCTGATGATCTCCGCCCCGATCACGAGAACGCGGCTCGCGCGGCCGGACTCGACCTGCGCGGCGGCCTGGTGAAGAGCCGAGAGGAAGCCGGTGCAGGCGGCACCCACGTCGTAGGCGCCCGCGAACTCGCATCCCAGCTCGTGCGCCACGAGCGGCGCGGCGTTGGGGGTCAGCTCGTCGGCGGCCAGGGTGGCCACCAGAACGAGGTCGACGCCGGCGGGGTGCACGCCCGCGCGCTCCAGGGCCTCACGGCCGGCGGCTGCGGCAAGCGACGAGAGCCGCTCGCCGGGCGCGGCGTGGCGCCGCTCGCGCACGCCGGTGCGTGCCACGATCCAGTCGTCGGTCACGCCGGCGCGCTCGGCCACCTGGTCGTTGGTGACCACGGTGTCGGGCACGGCCATGGCGACCGACTCGATCGCCGCGGTACGCACACCAGGCTGGCCGCCGTTCAGGGCGGTCACGCTGGCAAACTCGGGTGTCACGCGCTCAGGCATGGGCCGCCTCCATCGCGGGCGCATCCGCGTCCACGCCGTCTAGCGACCTGCGCACGAGGCCGGTGAGCACCTTGCCGGGGCCGGTCTCCACGAAGCGCGTGGCGCCGCGGGCGCGCAGCTCGCGCATCACGTCGAGCCAGCGAACCGGCCGCGTGAGCGCCTGGGCGAGCCGCTCGCGCACATCATCGAAGGGTTCGGCGGTCACGCACGAGAGCACGGGCACCGAAGGCGCGCGCAGGTCGATCTCGCCGAGCCGCTCGCGGAACTCCGGCACGGCGGACTCCATCGCGGGCGAGTGGAAGGCGCCCGCCACCGGCAGGCGCTTGGCACGCACGCCGCGGTCGCGCAGCTCGCGCTCGGCGCGCTCCAGCGCGTCATCGGGCCCCGAGAGCACGACCTGCTCGGGAGAGTTGTCGTTGGCGAGGATCACGCCCGTGTCGGCGGTGACGTCGGCCAGCTCGTCCCGATCGGTGGCGCGAACCGCCAGCATTCCGCCGCCGCCGGCGGCGTCCGCCGCCTCCTGCATCAGGCTGCCGCGCGCGGCCACGAGGTTCAGGCCGTCCTCGGCGTCCATCGCGCCGGCCGCCACCAGCGCCGAGATCTCCCCCAGCGAGTGGCCGGCCATCAGCCCCGGCTCGAAGTCGTCGCGCAGGCTCCGCCAGCCGGCCAGCGCCGCGCAGAAGATCGCGGGCTGGGCGAAGCGGGTGCCCTCGTCCGCGCGCTCGAAGGGGTCGTCGCCCACCGCGGCGCGCGCCAGCAATACGAGTTCGGGGCGCCAGCGCTCGACCTGCTCGCGCATGCCGGCGGCCTGGCTGCCCTGGCCGGGAAACAAGATTGCGTCCATGTAGAGAACCTTGTCCAGCCCTGGGCATTGTTCTCCCCTGACTCACGGGTAACCCTCCGGATGGGGGGTCAGCCGGGAACCGGTGGGGGGTGTGGACCGCCTAGGCCGTCAGGCCGAGGCGCTCGGCGCGCTGCACGGCCTCGGCCCGGTTGCGCGCCTTCAGCTTGCGGTAGAGCGCGCTGGTGTGCTCCTTGACCGTGTGCGGCGAGAGGAACAGCCGCGCCGCGATCTCCTTGTTGGTGGCGCCACCCGCCATCAGCGACAGCACCTCGCGCTCGCGCGCCGACAGCTGCGCCGCCGGCGGCTCCTGGCGCGGCGGGAACACGGTCATGCCCTTGCCCACCATGCGGACGGCCGCGGCCACGTCGTCGGCGGCCCAGTCCTTCGGCACGAAGCCCGCCGCGCCCGCGGTTCGGGCCGCCTGTGGCGAGATCCAGCCCGCGCCCGAGATCAGCAGCACGCGGGTCACCGGCGACTCGCGCCGGATCGCCTCGCACAGCTCGGCGCCGGACTCCTCGCCGAGGAACAGGTCCACGAGCGCCACGTGCGGCTCGTAGCGGCGGCACAGGTCGAGTGCCTCCTCCGAGCCGCGCGCGCTCAGGCAGCGCTCCACCCAGGGCTGCTCGGTCAGGAGCAGCCGAAAGCCCCAGTGCACGACGTCGTGGTCGTCCACCACCAGCACGCGCAGCCGCCGGTTACCCGGAGGCTGCGCAGCCGGCCGAGCCGGCTGCTTGCCCACTGCGTCGCTCATGCCAGCGGCACCACCAATCGCACTCGCCATTCGTCGCCGTCCTCGCGGCCGAACTCCACGACGCCGCCGTAGCCGAGTGCCTCGACGGCCGCCAGGCGCAGGCCCATGCCGGCGCCGGGGCCGGCGGGCTCGCCGGAGCCGTTCACGCCGTCGTTCCTCGCCTCGAGCACGAAGCTGTCCTGCTCGCGCCTCACCCGCACACGCACACGGGTCGGTTGTGCGTGCTTCGAGGCGTTTCGGAGCGCCTCGGCCAGCACCGACTGCGCCAGCGACTCGGCCTCCGCGGGCACCTCGGCCCCCCGCTCCCACTCCACCTCGAGCGGCAGGTCCTTGTAGTGGCGGCCCAGGCGCTCTAGCTCGCCGCGCAGCGTCGCGCCGGTATCCGGCGACGGCCGCGCCAACGGCCGTGCCAGCGCCTCGCGCAGGTCGGCGAGGGCGGCCTGCATCTCCTCCGTGCAGCGCTGGCGCGCCTCCCTGCTCAGCTCGCCCTCCTTGCCCAGCACCAGCGAGATGCCGAACAGCCGCTGCACCACGCGCTCGTGGATCTCGCGCGCCAGCTCGAGCCGCGAGGCCAGCAGCCGCGCGCGGTCCTGCTGCGTCGTGGCGATGCGCGCGCTGGCGGCCAGCGCGGCCGTCTTCCCGAGCGTCCACATCGCGTGGCGCTCGGACTCGTTCAGCGTGAAGTGGCCGCCGCCGCGGTCGGCAAAGATCACCCCTAGCCAGCGTCCGCCGGCCGACACGGGCGTGCAGGTGAGCGTGGTGAGTCCCGAGAAGCCCGCGTACCGGGCTGGAACCTCGTTCTCGAGACCCTCAGAGCTCTCGACCACGCGATCCTCGGCGAGCGCGCGCTGGGCGATGGGCGTCTCCTCGAGCGTGCCGTAGACCTGGGACAGCAGGCCGGGCTCGATGCCGTGGCTGCCCACCGGGACGACGAGCTTGCGGACGTCGTCGTACAGCATCAAGCCCGCGCGCTCCATCGAGGTGAGGCGGCAGAGCGCCTCGCAGAGCGGATCGTAGAAATCACTGCCCGAGGAGCGCGGACCGCCGTCGAGCTCGGACAACAACCCGACGATCACATCCAGCGCGTCCGTGCGCGGGGACGGCGCCATTTCCTGCATCGTTGTTCCTACCTCTACCCGGGGTGGGTGGTTACGCGGCTTGCAAGGAGAGCCGGAGCGCCTGGTCCGACGTCAGCGAGAGCGTGCGCACGTCTCCGCAGCAGCGGCAGCGGCACTGAACCTCGCCGTCGAAGTCGTCGACTCGCAGCGACCACTCGACGTCGCCCGACAGGCACACACGGCAGGCAAGCGAGGCCGCGATCAAGCAGGGATCGTCGTCGCCACGGAAGCTGGCCAGCTCGAACGTCTCCTCCATCACGAACACCGTCCCGCTAACCGGACCGGGTTCCAACCACCCGGGCAACAAGACCCCCCGGATGGGGGGTCAGAGCTCGCCGAAGCGCTCGACCGGCTGGCCGGCCACCGCCTCGGCGCAGTCCGCGAGGCGGGTGCCGTCTGGGAGCTCGAGCTGCGGATCGAGCTCAAGGAGCGGCTCCAGCACGAAGCGCCGCGCGCGCACCTCGGGGTGGGGCAGCTGGAGGCGCTCGGAGCGGTGCTCGAGCCCTCCGAGGAGCAGCAGGTCCACGTCGATCGGCCGTGGTCCGTGGCGCGGGCCGCCGGGCTGGCGCCCCAGCTCGCGCTCGACCTCCTTGCAGGCGTCGAGCAGCTGCTCGGGGTCCAGCTCAGTCTCGATCCGCAGGCAGGCGTTCAGAAAGTCAGCCTGATCGGTGATCTCGCCCTGCGGAGCCGTCTCGTAGACCGACGACGAAGCGGTCACCGTCAAGCCGTGGCGCCCCATCGCCTCGCGCGCGTCGCGCAGGTTGCGCAGCCGGTCGCCTTCGTTCGAGCCGAGGCCCAGGTAGCCCGTCAGGACTCCCTCCACACCTCCACCGAGACCTCCTCCACCGGCAGCGGGATCGGCGGCTCGGGCTTGGCGGCCTTCACGCGGATCGACTCGGCGCCGTACCGCTCGGCAAGCCGCTCCGCGACGGCGGCGCAGAGGCGTTCGAGCGTGCGATAGGAGCGCTCCTGCGCGGCCAGCGCCACCTGCTCGCAGACGTCGCCGTAGTCCACGGTGTCCTCCACGCGGTCGGTCACCGTCGCGTCGCACTCGTCCAGCTCGAAGGCGATGTCGAACACCAGGCGCTGGCCGAGCTCGCGCTCGGCCTCGCTGACGCCGTGGCGCGTGTACAGCGAGAGGCCGGTCACCTCGATCGTGACCGCGGGGCCGGCGGGCTCTGAGTCGCCCAGCTCGTCCTCCGGCTCGATCGGATCGGGGTCCCAGCTCATGAGCCGAACGTAGCAGCGGCCACGAGCAGGGCATCGCGCACCTGGGCGACGTCGTGCACGCGGAACACGCTGGCCCCGCGCTCCAGCGCCACCACGTTCGTGGCGATCGTGCCAGGCAGCCGCTCGCCCTCGGGCCTGCCGCCGGTGAGCTTGCCGAGAAAGCTCTTGCGGCTCGTGCCCACGACCACGGGCCGCCCGATGGCCACGATCTCGTCCAGCCGCCGCAGCAGCTCGAGGTTGTGCTCGGCGGTCTTCCCGAAGCCGATCCCCGGGTCGAGCCAGACCCGCTCCTCCGGAACGCCCTCCCCCGCGGCGAACGCCAGCCGCTCCTCGAGGAACGCCTTCACCTCGGCCACCACGTCGCCGTAGCGCGGGTTTTCCTGCATGGTGCGCGGCTCACCCAGCATGTGCATCAGGCAGCAGTCCACCCCCGCCTCGGCCACCAGCCCCGCCAGCTCCGGGTCGAAGCGAAACGCCGACACGTCGTTCACGATGTCCGCGCCGGCCTCCAGAGCCGCCCGCGCCACGACGACCTTGGTGGTGTCGATCGAGACCCGGGGGCCCACCCCGGCGAGCCGCTCCACCACCGGCACCACCCGCCGCAGCTCCTCCTCCTCGGACACAGGCGCGGCGCCGGGCCGCGTGGACTCCCCGCCCACGTCGAGAATGTCCGCCCCCTCGCCCGCGAGCAGCTCGCCGTGCGCCACGGCCGCATCGGCGTCCAGGTAGAGGCCGCCGTCCGAGAACGAATCGGGGGTCACGTTCACTACGCCCATCAAAAGCGGTCGGTCCATGGCGGGCCGCAGTATCGCTGGTGGCTTGCGGGGGGCGGTGGTGGCGGGGCGCTGACCGGAGCCGTAAACGACACCCCCCCCCCC
>DAIMGB010000090.1:6001-7145 GCA_036724195.1 Thermoleophilaceae bacterium | reverse complement strand
CGTAGATCGTCGCGGCGGTCGCGTTCATGTTGCAGTTCTGCTCGAGGTAGGCCTCCAGCGTCCCCGCGAGATCGGTGCCGTACTGGTCGTCATAGCGGACGATCGGAGCGATCGTGTCCTCATAGAAGGAGCGCACCTCCTCGGGATGCGAGGCCAGCACGCGGAACAGCAGGCGGTAGGTTCCCTGGCCGATGTCCTCGGCGATCGGCGCGTCGGACTGGCGCAGCACGTCGAGCACCAGCTCGGCCTCCTGGATCGCGCGCGTGAACTCTGCCGGGTCGGCGTAGAAGGACGAGAGCCCGACGGTGCCGAGGCGCTGCAAACGACGGGCGAGCTTGCGGCCTGCGGCGATCGTGGTCTCGGCCGCGTCGTCGCCGCCACTGGCCGGCAGCAGCGCGTAGACGCGGCCCTCCATGTGCTGGGCCAGCGCACCGGGATACTCGCCTGCGATCGTCGCGACGACGTGGCGCGGGCGGTCGGTGTTCAGCTCCGCGCACAGCACCACGGCGCCGCGCCCCAGGTCGCAGCCGAGCCGCTGGGCGCGGCGCATGATCTCGTCGGGTTCGAGGTCCGGGCGGGCGCGCAGGTCCTCCAGGAACGAGCCCCGCAGGTTCTGCTCGACCTCCTCCTTGGCCTCCTCCACGGCGACCTCGGTGAGCGAGGCCACGGCGGCGAGGTGCAGGAACTCGGCCGCGTCGGGGGCCGCCTGCGAGTCCTCGCCGGCCAGCAGCAGCACGGCCCCGAGGACGTCGTCGCCGGCTGCCACCGGCACCTCGGCGGCGACGGCGGCCGGCACCCGCGCCGGCCGGTCCTTCAGCCGGTCGCCAACGTAGGACCGCAGGGAATCCAACTGCTTGGCGGCGCCGCCGCCGGCGGGTGCGAGCGCCGCGATCCCGATGCGCGGCACGACGATCGCCACGGGCCCGCCCGCGGACTCGGCCGCGAGCTCGGCGACGCGCTGCAAACCGTCGCCGGCCAACACCGCGTCGACCATCTCGAGATGAACGCCGCGCAGGCGTTCGACGAGCGTCCCGCCGGCCTCGGCGTCGGGGAGGACCTGGGCTCCCATCGCGCTCACTCCTCCTTCCGGGTCCGGGGGCTGGCGTCGGTGCTCGGCAGCGGCACGGGCGGCGGGCTCTGAGCC
>DAIMGB010000090.1:0-5991 GCA_036724195.1 Thermoleophilaceae bacterium | reverse complement strand
GGTGCCGTGGACATGCTGCTACGGGGCCGTCGCGGCCGGGTCCGGATGGGCCTGCAGCGTCTCCTCGCCGGACTCGCCGGTGCGGATGCGGTAGGCCGCCTCGACGGGGACGACGAACACCTTGCCGTCGCCGACGTTGCCGGTGCGTCCGTGCTTGAGGATCGTGTCGATGATCGTCTGCACGTCGCCGGCTGCGACGACGCACTCGATCTTCACCTTCGGGCGGAGGTAGTTCGTCAGCTCCGCACCGCGGTATCGCTCGGTGATCCCCTTCTGCCGCCCCGAGCCCTTCACCTCGCTGATGGACAGCGAGGGAAAGCCCAGTCCGAGCAGCTCCGTGCGGATCGGCTCGAACGCCTCGTGGCGGATGTACGCGATGACCATCTTCATGCCGGCACCTCCCCTGCGCGGGTGGCCGGCGGCTTCGCCGGGGCACCCTGGGTGTAGGGCTTCGCCGCGGGCCCGGAGGACGCCGCGCCGATCTCCGGAAGCGGAATGAACTGCTCCGGATAGCCGTACATGCCGTGCTCGACGATGTCGAGGCCGGCATCCTCCTCCTCCTCGCTGACCCGCAGCCCGACAGTGGCCTTGATGGCCGCGAAGGTCAGGTAGCTGAGGCCGAACACGAAGGAGAACGCCACCAGCACGCCGACCGCCTGGGCGATCAGCTGCGTGAAGTGGCCTGAGTACAGAAGGCCGCCGTTCGGATCGCCGAAGGCGTTGTACTGGGCCAGTCGCGGCGCCGTGAACAGGCCGCAGGAGAGCGTCCCCCAGATGCCCGCCAGACCGTGTGCCGAGGTGGCTCCGATCGGGTCGTCGATCCGCTTGTCGATCGCGATCACGCCGAACACGACGATCACACCGGCGACGAAGCCGATGATCGGCCCGGCCCATGGCTCCACGTAGCCCGAGGGCGCCGTGATTGCCACGAGGCCGGCGATCATGCCGTTGCCGATCATCCCGATGTCGATCGTCTTCAGCCTGACCTGGCTGGTCACGAAGGCGCCGATCACGCCGCCCGCCGCGCCCAGCAGCGTGACGACCGCCACGTCGGCGAGGCGCGTGTCCGTCGCGTTCAGGGTCGATCCGGGGTTGAACCCGAACCAGCCGAAGAACAGGATCACCACACCCAGGCCGACGAGCGGCATGGAGTGGCCGGGAATGGCCCGCGGCTTGCCGTCAGGCCCGTACTTGCCCTTGCGGGGGCCGAGCAGCAGCAACGCGGCGAGGGCGCCCGTCGCTCCGATCAGGTGGACCGCGGTTGAGCCGGCGAAGTCCTGCATGCCGGTCGGCATCAGCGGCGTATCGCCGTTCTGCAGCCAGCCGCCGCCGAACACCCAGTGCGAGCCGATCGGGTAGATGATCGCCGCGAACACGACCGCGTAGATCACGTAGGCGGTGTACTTGATGCGCTCGAGCGTGGAGCCCCAGACGATCGCCAGGGAGACCGCGCAGAACGCGAACTGGAACAGGAACTTCGACTCGATGGTCGCATTCGAGGTGCCCATCACCGGGAGCGAGTGCACAGGGTTGCCCGAGAGCTGCAGGAAGAACCCGTTGCTGCCAACGATGTGGCTCGAGATGCCGAGCACGTCCGCGCTGCCGAACGCCAGCGCGAAGCCGACGGCCCAGTAGCAAATAGCCGCGATCGAGAGGTTCGTGAGGATCTTCGCGACCCCCGTGCCGGCGTTCTTGGCGCGCGAGAAGCCGATCTCCAGCATCGCGAAGCCTGCCTGCATGAGCAGCACGAAAACGGCCGCCACGACCACCCAGAGGGTGTTGATCGGGACCGCGGCATCAAGCTTGCCGTGGATGGCCTGCTGAAGGTCGACGTCCGTTGCGAGCGCGCTGGCGGGCAGGATCAGAGCCGCCAGGAACGCCACAAGAGCCAGTGGACCGGCTCTGAGGAGCCTTGATCTCATCGTGCGAGTTCCTCCTTGGTTGGGTACTCGACCAAGCTAGGCCCGCATGTCCCGGCCGCCTCTAGCCAGATGTCCAAAATCCCGGCCGGGCGTTTCTCCTTTCGGTCGATCCCAGGGGTCCTCGCAGAAGGCGTCGGCCATTGCCGCGACGAGCCCGGGCAGGCGCTTTTCGCTGGCCCGCGCCACCTGCACCTGGCGGTCGGCGCCCGTGCGGCGCATGAGCAGCGGCTCGATCGAGGCCAGCTCGGCAGTGCAGCCCAGAGCCGCGGCGTGCGGGGCGCAGGCCTCCAGCAGCGCGGCGAGCTGCTCGCGGGCGGGCACCCGGCGGCCCAGGCGCGGGTCGATCAGCCGTGCGTCCATGCCGTCGCGTGCCGCGATGAAGCGGTTCTCGTCGAGCACCTCCACCCTCGAGATCAGCTCTTCGGAGACGTAGCCCTGCTCGATCTCGAGCCTGGCGAGCGACTGCACGAGCGCGCACAGCGCCGCCGTCTCACCGACCGTGCCCTGCGCGTCGAGGATGCGCACCTCGACCGTGCCGAAGCGCGGCTGTGGGCGCACGTCCCACCACAGGAAGGTGGGCTCGGGAAAGGCGCCGCAGTCGATCAGCAGGGCCACGGTCTCGACCCAGTCCGCGAAGCCGTCGAAGCGGCGCGGAATGCCCACGCGGGGGAACGCCTGGAAGAGCGGCGTGCGCGCCGACGCCAGTCCTGTGTCGCGGCCCTGCCAGAAGGGCGAGTTCACCGACAGCGCCAGCAGCAGCGGCAGGTAGCCGCGCATGCTGTTCACCAGGCGGATCGCCTGCTCCGGGTCGGCCACGCCCACGTGCACGTGCAGCGCGAAGGTGGGCTCGCGGCGCGCCAGCTCGCGCATCGAGCCGTAGACCTCCTGGTAGCGGTCCGCGCTGGACACCACCGTCTCCTGCCAGACCGTGGACGGGTGCGTGCCGGCGCTGGCGGCGCGCAGGCCGAGGGTGGCCAGCTCGCCCTCCAGGGCCTCTCGCAGCCCGATCAGCTCGGCGGATAGCCCCGCGACGTCCCGATGCGGGGCAGAGGTCAGCTCGAGCACGGCGCCCTGGGTCTCCGAGTCGACCTTGCCGTCGAGCTCCTCGGGCAGCTCGGCCATCACGTCGTCGGCCCGCTGCGCCAGCGACCAGTCGGCCGGGTCGAGCAGCATGACCTCCTCTTCCGCGCCGAGCGTGTACGGCGCGGATCGCTGCCAGACGGCCCAATCTGGCAGCGGCTCGGTCACGCGGCTCTGACCCCCCCGCTGCCCGGCGGCGCCATCTCGTAGTCGCGCGCTGCCTCCACGAGCCCGTCGAACAGGGCCGCGTGGGCCTTGCGCCTGGTCATGCACTCGGCGTGCCACTGGACGCCCAGCACGAAGCCCGAGCTGCGCGTCTCCACGGCCTCGATCACGCCGTCCGGCGCGCGGGCGGCCTCGTGCAGGCCGGCGCCGAGCTGGGAGATGGCCTGGTGGTGGAAGGAGTTCACCTCGAGGCGGCGCTTGTCCACCAGGCCGGCCAGCCTGCTTCCGGCGGCAATGCTCACCACGTGTGCCGGCTTGGCGCCCGGGGTGTCCTGGCGGTGCTCGATGCGGTCGCCGAAGCGCTCTGGCACGTGCTGGTGCAGCGTGCCGCCGCGTGCGACGTTCAGCGCCTGCAGCCCGCGGCAGATGGCGAGCAGCGGCAGCCCGCGGGCCCAGACGGCGCGCACCAGCTCCAGCTCGAAACGGTCGAGCTCGGGCTCTGTGGGGCCGAGCTCGGGGTGCGGCCGCGCCTCGTATGCGGCCGGATCGAGGTCCGGGCCACCCGAGAGGCAGACGCCCGACAGCCGGTCCAGCAGGGGCTCGACGGCATGCGGCGCCAGCGGAGGCATCACCACGGGGATCCCACCCGCGGCCTCGATCGCCTGCACGTACTTCATCCCGAGCGCCATCTCGCGCCGAGGCGGCTCGCCCTGAGGGGTCTGGTCGACGTTGTCGGCCAGCCTGACCTCGGAGGTCGAGACGCCGATCAGCGGCTTGCTCTTCACCGAACCACCCACGTGTCCTTCGCACCTCCGTCTTGGGAGCTATTGACGACCAGCGCGCCCCGCTTCAGGGCTACGCGAGTCAGGCCCCCAGGCACGACGGCCGGGCCCACGGCGAAGGCTCGCAGGTCCACATGACGTGGTTCCAGGCCCGTTCCGCACACGGTTGGGTGCCGCGACAGGGTGATCGTCTCCTGGGCCACGAAGCTCTCCGGATGCTCCCGGATGCGGCGGGCGATCAGCACGGTGTCCTCCGCGGTGGCGTGTCGGCAGATGACCACGCCATGGCCGCCGTGGCCGCTCCGCGGCTTCACCACGAGGTCGCCGAGCTGGCCTAGTGCGGTCTCGCGCGCCTCCGGGTCGCCGAGGTCGTAGGTGTGCACCGAGCGCAGCAGCGGCTCCTCGCCGAGGTAGAAGTGCACCATCTTCTCCACGTAGGCGTGGATCAGCTTGTCGTCGGCCACGCCGGTGCCGAAGGCGTTCACCACGGACACCCGCCCGCGGCGCATCGGCTCGAGCAGGGCGCCGGCCAGCCACGTGGCGCGGCCCAGGCCGTCGCGCAGCTGGTCCTCGTCCGTGCGCCGGTAGACCACCTGCAGCTCGCGCTCGCGGCCGCCCGGCAGCTGGGCGTGCAGGCCCCCGCGGCGCATGAACAGGTCGGAGCGGCCAACGATCGGGATGCCGAGCCTCGAGGCCAGCACACGATGCTCGTACCAGGCGCTGTTGCCGGCGCCGTCGGAGAGCAGGGCCACGCTGGGGTCGCCGCCGCCGTCCGGCGCCGCCGCGCGCAGCTGCTCCGCCAGCAGCTCGTAGTCGGGCTCCAGGCCGACGCGGTCAGCGGGTGGGTCCAGCGGCAGGCCGTCGTCCACTGCGCGGCGCGCCGCCTCGCGGTAGGCGAGCCCCGACGGCGTGCGCAGGTTGTCCTCGAGTACGGCCAGCTCGCCGGAGGCCCCGCGCACGATGTCCAGGCCGGCCGTCGGCGCGTGCGATCCGCGGACCTCGACGCCGAGCATCCAGGGCTCGAAGTGGTCGGCGCCGTCGATGGCCCGCGCGGGGATGTGGCCGGCGGCCACGATCCTGCGCTCGCCGTAGGCGTCCTCGATGAACGCGTTCAGCGCGCGCGTGCGCTGCAGGATGCCCCGCTCGAGCTGCTCCCACTCGGCGAGCTCGAAGATGCGCGGCACGGGGTCGACCCAGAACGGCACCTCGCGTTGGCCGCTGCCGAAGCTGACCCCGTCGGCGCTGACGCGGTCGCGAGTGCGCTCGGCCACCGCCGGGAGGTCGGACGCCGCCAGCGCCGCCATCACCTCCTCGTACGCCGCCCGCGGCCGGCCGTCCGCCGTCAGGGCTTCGTCATAGAAGCCCTCCGTGGCGTAGACAGGCGCGGCCGACGCTTCGCCGATCACACTGGTGAAAGTACCCCGGGAGGCCGCCCACGCACACCTACGCGAGGCCTACATTTCGCCTGCGGGGTTGTACAGGCGGTCGAGCGGCCGTCAGCGGTGGCGCTGGGCAAGCGAGCCGGCCTCGGTCCGCGGGTCGGAGACGGCCTGTTTCGTCGCGCCGTGGCTCGACTTGAAGCCCGCGGCCTGCACGCGCGGCTTCGGGCCGTACTCCCCTTCGTCCGTGAAGGTGTGACCGCGACGCTCGAGCTCGGCGATCACGCCGGGGCTCACGCGGGAGCCCTCGATGAACACGGGCTGCTCCGGCGCGCTCTGGGCGTCCAGGCGCTCGGCGTCCACTGCGTGGGCGAGGTCGAGGCCGAACTCGATCCGGTCGAGCACGGTGAACAGCGTGCCCATCACGATGCGGGAGCCGCCGGCACCGCCGGTCACCGTGATCGGCCGGCCGGCCTCCGTCGCGATGATCGGGCTCATCGAGGAGCGCGGCCGCTTGCCGGCGCGCGCCTCGTTCGCGGTGCCGGGCCTGCCGAAATCAGTCAGCTCGTTGTTAAGCAGGAAGCCGGTGCCGGGCGCCACGACCGCCGAGCCGAACTCCTGCTCGATCGTGCAGGTCAGGGAGACCGCGTTGCCGCGCCGGTC
>DAIMGB010000089.1:0-7186 GCA_036724195.1 Thermoleophilaceae bacterium | reverse complement strand
ATGGCCGTGCCGGACTTCGCCGACTGGGTCGGAGTGGACCTGCTCTCGCCCGCGGGCGAGCTAGAGCTCGTGGCGCTGGCCCACGCCGACCCCGAGAAGATCGCCATCGGGCACGAGCTGCGCGAGCGCTACCCGACGTCGATGGACGACGACGGCGGAACGGCCGAAGTGATCCGCACCGGCGAGCCGCAGCTGGTGCAGGAGATCCCCGACGAGCTGCTGGCCGCCTCCGCCGTGGACGAGGAGCACCTCATGCTGATGCGCGGCCTGGGGCTGCGCTCGGTCCTGATCGTGCCGCTGCGCTTCGGTGACGAGGTGATCGGCACGATGAGCTTCGTGCTCGGGAACCGGCGCTTCTCGGACGCCGACGTGGTGCTGGCCCGGGCGCTCGCGCGCCGCGCCGTGATGGCCATCGAGAACTCGCGCCTCTACACCGAGCGCGCGACCATCGCGCAGACGCTGCAGGACGGCCTGCTGCCGCCCACGCTCGAGCCGCCGCCCGGCTGGGAGGTCGCGGTGCTGTTCCGCGCCGCCGGCAGCGCCAACGAGGTCGGCGGCGACTTCTACGACGTGGTTCGCCTTGAAGACGGCTGGATCAGCTTCATCGGCGACGTGACCGGCAAGGGGGCCGCGGCCGCCGCGATCACGGCACGCGCGCGCTACACGATGATCTCCGTTGCCCAGCTCACCGGCCAGGCGGTCAGTGCGCTCGAGCGCGTGAACCTGGCGCTCACCGACCTCGGCGGCCTGCCCTTCTGCACCGTCGCCTGCACGCAGTTCCGCGGTGCCCCCGGCAAGCTGGACATCATGTCGGCCGGCCATCCGCTGCCCTATTTGGTCGGTAGCGACGGCGTGGCGGCCGTGGGGGAGAGCGGGCCGCTGCTGGGCTTCGACCCCGAGGCGAGCTGGGGCATGCAGACCGTGAGCATCGAGCCGGGCGAGACGATCGTGCTCTTCAGCGACGGCGTGACGGACGCGCTCGGGCCCGAGCGCGAGAGCTACGGCGAGAAGCGGCTGGAGCAGCTGCTCTTCGACGGGCGCAACGACAGCGCCGCCGAGCTGATCGAACGCCTCGACCGCTCGCTGCTCGACTTCCAGGACTCCGAGCAGCGCGACGACATCGCGGTGCTGGCCCTACGCCGGGTCGACTGAGGGGACCACGCAGAGGTCCGGGCGGTCGGGCTGGTTCAAGCCCTTCCGCAGGGACGCGAAGGCCACCCCGCCGACCAGCAGCGGCAGCCAGAACAGGATCACCCGGTAGGCGAGCACGGCCGCCGCGGTCGTAGCAGCCGGGGTGCCGAACACCACCAGCGTGCCGATCAGCCCGCCGTCGATGCCGCCGATCCCCCCCGGGATGGGCAGCAGCCCGCCGAGCTGGCCGATCAGGTAGCCCATCAGGACCACCGTCAGCGGGGGCGCGTACCCGAAGGCGTGGAAGGTCGCCCACAGCACGGCGTTGTCGAAGGCCCAGTAGCCGATCGCGCCGGCGATTGCCTGCCAGTCGTGCGAGCGCACCACCTCGACCGCTCCCGCGGTGCCCTCGATGAGGGCGGCGCGGACCGAGCTCACGGCCTTACGTACACGCCCCGCCTCGGGGCCGGGCTCCGGGCCGGGGCCGAGCCGCGGCAGCCAGAGCACGAACGCGATGAAGGCCACCGACATCGCGGCGGGGAACGCCGTGAGCCAGAGCGACAGGTCGGGTCCGAGCCCGAGGGCCATGGCCACGCCGAGTAGCGCGACGGCCACGAAGTTCACCGAGCTCTTGATCAGGAAGAAGGCCACGGAGCGGTGCGCGATCTGATCGGCGGGCATGCCGCCCTGGCGCAGGATCCAGGCGCCCAGCGCCAGGCCGCCCGCTCCGCTGGCGGGGACGATCGAGCCCATCGCCAGCTCGGACCAGGCGATCTCCCAGGTGCTCCGCCAGCGCATCCGAAGGCAGAAGATCGGCCGGAACATGAGCACGTAGGAGACGCACGAGAGCGCCTCGAGAGCCACGCCCAGGACGAGCCAGCCGGGCCGGGCGTCGGTCAACCGGTGCCGCACGCCGCCCAACCCCGGTGCGAGCAGGATCACCAGGCCGATCACCACGAGCAGCGCCAGCACCGGCGCAGCCCTGCGGGCCAGGCTCCGAGGCTGGAACTCGCCCGGCATCAGCACCGGGGCGCTGGACTCCAGCGGCCGTACGCTGAACTTCGGGCGGGTTCCTCCGGTCATCGGCTAGACGACCGCGTGTTTCTTCTGGCGGGCGCGCTTCTGGCGCGAGCCGGCGTCCAGCTCGAGCTTGCGCAGCCGGACGGCGTCCGGAGTGACCTCCACGCACTCATCCTCGCGGATGTACTCGAGCGCCTGGTCGAGCGAGAGCCGGCGGTGCGGCATCAGCTTGACCGTGTCGTCGGAGCCGGCGGCGCGCACGTTGGTCTGCTTCTTCTCGCGCACGGCGTTCACGTCGAGGTCGTCGGCGCGGGCGTTCTCGCCGATCACCATGCCCTCGTAGACCTCCTCGACCGGCCCCACGAACAGCTGGCCGCGCTCCTGCAGCTTCATCAGGGCGAAGGTTCCGGTCTGGCCGCGGCGGTCGGCCACGAGCGACCCGGTCGGCCGCGTGCGGATGTCGCCCTGCCAGGGCTCGTAGCCCTCGAACAGCGAGTGCATGATCCCCGCGCCGCGCGTCTCGGTGATGAACTCGGTCCGGAAGCCGATCAGGCCGCGGGTGGGCACGAGGAACTCGATCCGGACCCAGCCGGTCCCGTGGTTGACCATGTTCTCCATCCGGCCCTTGCGCAGAGCCAGCATCTGCGTGACCACGCCCAGGTAGTCCTCGGGCACGTCGATCGAGAGCCGCTCGATCGGCTCGTGCAGCTCGCCGCCCACCTCGCGCGTGACCACCTGGGGCTTGCCCACGGTCAGCTCGTAGCCCTCGCGTCGCATCGACTCCACCAGCACCGCCAGCTGCAGCTCGCCGCGCCCCTGCACCTCCCAGGTGTCGGCTCTCGGAGTGTCGAGCACGCGGATGGCCACGTTGCCCACCAGCTCCCGCTGCAGGCGCTCCTGCACCTGGCGCGCGGTCAACCGCGAGCCCGACTGGCCGGCCAGGGGGGAGGTGTTGATGCCCACCGTCATTCCCAGGGCCGGCTCCTCGACCGCGATCAGCGGCAGCGGGCGCGGGTCATCGGGGTCGGCGATCGTCTCGCCGATCGTGATCTCCGGGATGCCCGCCAGGGCCATCACCTCGCCCGGGCCCGCCTCTTCGGCGGGCGTGCGCTTGAGGCCCTCGGTCACGTACAGCTCCGCCACCTTCACGTTCTCGGTCGAGCCGTCGCGCCGGCACCAGGCCACCTGCTGCCCGCGGCGGATCCATCCCTCGTGCACGCGGCAGAGCGCCAGCCGGCCCACGTAGCTGTCGGCGTCCAGGTTCGTCACGCGCGCCTGCAGGGGGTGGCCCTCCTCGTAAAGGGGGGCGGGCACACGCTCCACCAGCAGGTCGAGCAGCGGCTGCAGGTCTGTGCCCTCGACGCCCTCCTCCATCGAAGCCCACCCGGCCTTCGCGTTGGTGTAGACGATCGGGAACTCGATCTGCTCCTCGTCCGCGTCCAGGTCGAGGAACAGCTCGTAGACCTCGTTCACCACCTCGCCCATCCGCGCGTCGGGGCGGTCGACCTTGTTCACCACCAGCACCACGGGCAGCCGCAGCTCGAGCGCCTTGCGCAGCACGAAGCGGGTCTGCGGCAGCGGGCCCTCGGACGCGTCCACCAGCAGCATCACCCCGTCCACCATGGTCAGCCCGCGCTCGACCTCGCCGCCGAAGTCGGCGTGGCCGGGCGTGTCCACCAGGTTGATCTTCACATCGCCGTAGTGCACGGCGGCGTTCTTGGCGAGGATCGTGATGCCGCGCTCCTGCTCCTGGTCCATCGAGTCCATCGCCCGGCCCGCCTCGCCGAGCATGGCGTCGGTCAGCGTCGTCTTGCCGTGGTCGACGTGGGCGATGACCGCCACGTTTCTGATGTCGGAGCGCTCGGGCATCTGCCCGACCTAGGTAAGCAGGCGCGCCCGGTACAGCTGGGTCTCGCTCTGCATGCCGCGGAAGCGCCGCTTGCCCGCAGGGGACCAGGCGAACTGCTCGCGCAGCCCGTCGTGCAGGGCGCGCGTGACCAGCACGCTGCCCGGCCGCGCCACGTCGGTCAGGCGGCTGGCCAGGTTCACGGGAGCGCCGAACCAGTCGCCGCGCTGGGAGATCGCGGGGCCGCTCGCCAGCCCGGCGCGCAGCGCCGGCATCTCATCGCTGCGCAGCTCGGCCTCGTCCACCAGCGCCAGCGCCGCCTCCACGAGTGGGGCCGGCTCAGTCGACACCAGCATCGCCGCGTCGCCGATCGTCTTCACCAGCCGCACGGGCGGTCGCGCGGCCTCGAGCGCCAGCTCGGTGAGCAGACGCTCGGCCCGGCTCAGGTCTACAGGCGCCACGCGCTCGCCGAGCCGCGTGAAGCCCACCAGGTCGGCGAAGCAGACCGTTACCTCGCGCGAACCCTCGATCCGGCCGCTGACCAGCTCCTCGCGGGTGATGATGTCGTTCGCGATCTGCTCCTTGAGGTGCACCTGGAGCACGTATCCCAGCAGCGGGTTCAGCATCGGCACCAGGTGCTCCGCCGCCTGGGCCCAGCGCAGGCTGACCGTGCGCTCGCTGTCGCCGGGCTGGAGCAGCGCTTCGCCCACGACCTCGCGCAGCGTGTCGCTCAGGCGCGACATGCTGTGTCCCAGCACCTGGCTGATGAGTGCGAGCGGCTCGTCGTCGAGGCCGGCCGCCCGGAAGGTGGCCACCGTTCGTGCCGCCTCGACGTCGGCAGTCGAGAAGGCCACGTCGTCCTCGTCGGCCTCCGGCAGCCCCAGCGCGCGCCACAGCCGGGTGAGCAGCTCGAGCGGCAGCTCGCTCTGGGCGGCCACGTCGGCGCTCGTGAAGCGCGCGCCCTCGGACTGCAACACGCGGTCTACCAGCAGCAGCCCCAGGCGGCCGCGGCGGTTCGCCTCCTTGAGCTGCTCGATCGCGAAGCCCTCGCGCAGCAGCTCTTGCGCGAGCTCTACGCGATCGCGCCGGTCGGTGGGATCGTCAAGGCCCTCGAGCAGCCCGGCCGCTTCGAGCTCAGCCTCCGACACGCTCGATCACCACCCTCGCGCCGCGCTTCGGCACCAGCATGACGTTGTGGGTGCGCGGCGGCTCGCCCGGGTCATCGGTCGGGCGCAGCTCGACCCTGCTCAGGGCCTCGCGCAGCACGACCTTCATCTCCATCATCGCGAAGGCCGCGCCGATGCAGCGCCGCGCGCCGCCGCCGAAGGGGATGAAGGTGTAGGGCGGGGCGCCCTCTCCCAGGAAGCGCTCGGGCCGGAACTCCTCGCCGGTGAAGACCTCCTTGATCAGCTCGGGGGAGGCGACGAACACCATGTCGCCCAGACCGAGCGTCCGCAGGGTGAAGAGATCGCTGTAGCGCTCGCGGCAGTGCCTCACGAGCTCCACGGGGCGCAGGCCCCACGCCGCCGTCTGGGCGGCGCGCGGCCAGCGTGGTCCAGGTGGGAGCCCGTCGATGATCGCCATGTCAGCTGCCTACCCCGGGTGGAACCTATACAAACGTACAACACGTACGTATGTCCCACCAAGCGCATAGAATCGCTCTCGTGCCGCAGCCGAGCAGCCGGGACCAGCTGTTGGAAGGCGCGTTGCTCTGCCTCCAAACGAAGGGCTACGCACGCACCACCGCGCGCGACATCGCGGCCGCCTCGGGGGCAAACCTGGCCTCGATCGGCTACCACTTCGGGTCGAAGGAGGGACTCCTCAACGCCGCCGTAGCGCGTACCTGCGAGGACTGGACCGAGGCCATCGGCAAGGCTGCCTTCTCGAGCCCGGACGCCTCACCGCTCGAGCGCATCGCCAGCTCGTGGCAGGCAATGATCGGCTCGTTCGAGGACCAGCGCCCGCTTCTCGTCTCCTTCGTGGAAGCCATGGCCCAGGCCGAGCGCTCGGACGAGCTGCGCGCCCAGATGG
Organism: Thermoleophilaceae bacterium; assembly: GCA_036724195.1. Lineage (GTDB taxonomy): Bacteria > Actinomycetota > Thermoleophilia > Solirubrobacterales > Thermoleophilaceae > DATACN01. Next base: position 1,158 of record DAIMGB010000089.1, on the reverse strand, counting down.
CGGGGCTCTACCGCAAGCTGCGTGACGCGGTAGGCGAGATGGTGCGGAACAGCCTCGCCGACGACGCCGAAGCGCTCGGCGCCGACCCGCGCGTGGTGGCCTCCTACCTGATCGCCGTATGTGACGGCCTGGTGCTGCAGTGGTTGCTCGACCCCGAGGACACCCCGGGCGCCGACCAGTTGATCACGTCGCTCGGCGTGGCTCTGTCCCAAGCGTTCGAGGACGCGAACCAAGGCGCAGCCTCATGACGCCGACTGCCCCGAGCGCGAAGGCCGCGCCGATCTCCAGCAGCACGATCACCCAGGAGAGGGCGTCCACGTGCAGGGCGGGATACGGGTCGCTGAACGCGCTCCAGTGGGGAAGGATGTGGCTGGCGATCACGCCGAGCGCCGTCCAGAAGCCCACCACCGTGGCCACCAGCGGCGCCTGAGCGTTCCTGCGGAGTGCCATCACCAGGGTGACGATGGCCAAGATCGAGATCACCGAGCCCCCCACGTAGATCTCGGTGGTCAGCCGCGCGGTGCCCTGGCGCTGGTGGTCGAGCGTGTGCAGCACGTTCGCGGCGAAGAAGGCGATCGCGGCGACGCTCAGCCCGTCCAGGCGGCCCTTGACCATGGTTCGAGTGTAGGTCCTGGGGTAGCTTGCCGCCATGTCCACGCGGGCCATCGGGGTGCTGGGGCTCGTCGGCTTTGGCCTGGTGGTCGGGGCGACGGTGATCGAGCCGCTCTGGCTGGCGCCCGGCACGAGCTCGAGCGGAGCGGAGATCGCGGCCTACGTGGCTCGCAACCGTGACGGCTTCACGGGGTCGGTCTTCGTCTACGGCCTCGGGATGGGCATGTTCCTGGCCTTCTCCGCCGCTCTGTGGGGCTGGTTGCGAACGCAGCCGGGCGTGGCCGAGCCGCTGGCGGCGATCTTCGCCTTCGGCGCCGCTTCCCTTTGCACGGTCGTCTTCGCCGGGTTCGCCGTGATGCTCGCGTTCGCCTACCGGCCGTCGGTGGCGGTGCCGCGCGAGCTCTACGACGTCACCTTCGGGTTGCTGGCCGTATCCGGCATCCCCACGGCGCTGGCCCTTGGCGCCTACGCCGCGATCGTGCTGGGCGCCGGGCCGCTGCCGGCGTGGACCGCGTGGGTCGCGGTCGTGGGCGCCGCCGCGCACGT
>DAIMGB010000088.1:0-7188 GCA_036724195.1 Thermoleophilaceae bacterium | reverse complement strand
CGCTACGGGCGAGCGCGGCAACCACCGGCCCGCCGACCTGCTCCGCGCTGCGACCGTTGAGGGCCACGCGGCGCTGGGCTGGCCTGAGGCCGGGCTTCTGCGGGAAGGTGCGCTCGCCGACCTGCTGAACATCGACCTGGAGGGCGTGCGCCTGGCCGGCACCACGCCGGAGGTCGCGATCGACTCGGTGGTCTTCGCCGCGGCCGCGCCCGACGTGCGCCACGTGATGGTGGGCGGCCGCTGGATCGTGCGCAACGGCGCGCACGTGTCGCTCGACGTGGCGGCGGAGTTGAGGGCGGCGCTGTGACCGCGCTGGTGATCGACAACATCGGGCTGCTCGTGACCGGGAACCCGGACCTTGGGGAGGGGCCGCTCGGGACGCTGCGCGACGCGGCGCTGGTGATCGAGGACGGGCGCGTCGAGAGGATCGAGGCGGCCGGCGCGCAGGGGGACGAACGTATCGACGCGGCGGGGCGCTGCGTGATCCCCGGCTTCGTGGACAGCCATACGCACCTCGTGTTCGCCGGCGACCGCGGCGACGAGTTCGCCGCCCGCATGGCCGGCGCGCCGTATGCGGCCGGCGGGATCCGGGTCACGACCGAGGCCACGCGCGCCGCGACCAGCGAGGAGCTCAAGGCGCTGGCGGAGGCGAGGAAGCGCGAAGCGCTGCGCGCCGGCATCACGCACCTGGAGATCAAGTCGGGCTACGGGCTCGACGTGGAGACCGAGCGGCGCTGCTGCGAGGTGGCGGCCGAGCTCACCGACGACGCGACCTTCCTCGGCGCCCACGTGGTCCCGGCGGAGTACGAGGGCCGCGCCGACGAGTACGTCGAGCTCGTCTGCGGCCCGATGCTCGAGGCCTGCGCCCCGCACGTGAAGTGGATCGACGTGTTCTGCGAGGAGGGCGCCTTCGACGAGGACCAGTCGCGCGCGGTGCTCGAGGCGGGCCGCGAGGCCGGCCTCGGCCTGCGGGTGCACGGCAACCAGCTGGGCCCTGGCCCCGGCGTGAACCTGGCTGTGGAGCAGGGCGCGGCGTCGGTCGACCACTGCACGTACCTCACCGACGAAGACGTGGAGGCGCTGGCCGGCAGCGACACCGTCGCGACCTTCCTGCCCGCCACCGACTTCTCGACCCGACAGCCCTATCCGGACGCCCGCCGGGTGATCGACGCGGGCGTGAGCGTCGCGATCGCCACCAACACGAACCCCGGCTCGAGCTACACGACCTCGATGGGCTTCTGCATGGCGCTCGCCGTGAGGGACATGGGGATGACGGCCGAGGAGGCGCTGGCCGCGGCGACCACGGGCGGCGCGCAGGCGCTACGACGCACGGACGTCGGCCACCTCGCGCCGGGCGCCAGGGCCGACGCCGCGATCCTCGCCGCCCCGTCCTACACGCACTTCGTCTACCGGCCAGGCGTCCCGCTGGTGGCGGCGACCCTGATGGGCGGCGAGGTGGCCTAGATCGGCTCCCCGGGGAACTTCAGGCCGAAGCGCTCGACGAGCCCGGGCACGGTCTCGGGGTCCATCTCGAGCTCGTAGCGCTGGCAGAGTGCCCCGAGGGTCTGCGGGTCTGCGCCGGTGACTCCGCCCAGGTCCACCAGCTCGGCGAAGAACTGGTCGAAGCCCGCCGGGCAGATGATCTCGAGGATGCGCGCCGGCTCGTCACCGGCGTTCCAGAAGGTGTGCCACTGGTTGCGGGGCTTGAAGACGAGGTCGCCAGGGCCCGCCTCCAGGACCTCGTCGCCGAGCAATGCGCCCATGCGGCCCTCGACGACGTAGCTGTACTCGTCCTCGCGGTTGTGCCGGTGCAGCGGCGCCGCGAGCGCGTGCGCGGACATCGGGTGCTCGACCAGCGAGAACCCTCCGCCGGACTGCTCGCCGTCGACCATGAACCGCACGCCGATGCTGCCGAGAAAGCCCGCCTTTCCGTCTTGGGGGCCCAGGACCGTCGCCACGCTTGCTTCCATCTCATGCCTCTTTCATTGGACAGTAGTGTCGCGCGACTGTAGAGAACGCCGGCGCGTCTGTCAATATTGATGCGACGCCGATGGCCGATGAAACGCGCCCCTACACGATGAAGCGCCGCGCGGAGCAGCAAGAGCAGACGCGCCGGCGCATCACCGAGAGCGCCGCCGAGCTGCACGAGGCGCGCGGCCCGGCCCGTACCTCCATCAGCGCGATTGCGGAGCGCGCGGGCGTGCGCCGCTCCACGGTCTATCGCCACTTCCCCGATGAGGAGTCGCTGTTCATCGCCTGCACCTCGCACTGGATGGATGCGAACATGCCCCCGGATCTCGCGGCCTGGGGGGCGATCGCGGACCCGGATGAGCGCTTGCGCGCCGCCTTGCTCGAGCTCTACGGGCACTACCGGCGCACTCAGCGGATGATGGAGAACATCCTGCGTGACGAGGAGACGATGCCGATCGTCAAGCAGATGTTCTCGGGCTTCCGCGACTATCTCGAGGGCGCGCGCAAGACGCTCATGGCCGGTAGAGGCCAGCGCGGCCGTGCCCGCCGGCAGGTCAGCGCCGCCATCGGGCACGCGCTTCATTTCAACACCTGGGATTCGCTGGCCCGCGAGCAGGGGCTCGACGACTCCGAGGCTGCCGAGCTGATGTTCCGCCTGGTGTCCGAGGCGCGCTGACGGCGGTTGCCACACTGGCGTTGATGCGCGTGGGCCGCCTGCTGCCATTCCTGCTCGCAGCCGCGGCGCTGCCCGGCTGTGGAGGCTCGAGCGATACCCCTGCCAACCAGGGCTCCGCCGGCGGCGCGAAGGCCACCCGCGCCGGGCACGACTGGACCCGCTTCGGCTACGACGCCCAGCGCTCCAACCACGCACCGCGCTCGTTGCTGCGCAGCGTCAGCGGACTCAAGCGGCGGAAGGTGAGCCTCCCGGGCACGGTCGACAGCTCGCCGATCTATCTCCACTCCGTGCGCGTGAAGGGGAAGCGGCGCGACGTGTTCTTCGTAACGACGACCTACGGGCGCACGCTCGCCATCGAGGCGGGTACCGGAAAGCGCCTATGGCAGTTCGTTCCGAAGGGGATCGGAAGCTGGGAGGGCAGCGCGCGGATCACCAACACCACGCCGGTGGCCGACCCGGACCGGCGCTACGTCTACGCCGCGTCGTCGAACGGCCTGATCCACAAGCTCTCCGTGGCAAGCGGCAGGGAGGCGCGCGGGCGCTGGCCCGTGAAGGTCACCAAGGACTCCACCCACGAGAAGCTGGCCTCGGCGCTGAACCTCTCCGGCCGCTACGTGCTGGCCGCCACCGGCGGCTACATCGGGGATGCGCCGCCCTACCAGGGGCACGTCCTGAGCATCTCGCGCAGCAGCGGCCGCATCGCCGGCGTGTTCAACTCGCTCTGCGCCGACCGCCACCAGATCATCCAGCCGAGCACTTGCAAGTCGAGCGACTCGGCCATCTGGGCCCGTGCGGGCGCCGTGGTGATGCCGAAGAGCAAGCGCATACTGGCGACCACCGGCAACGCCCCCTATGACGGCAAGACCGACTTCGGGGACACCGTGTTGATGCTCTCCCCGCGCGCCCGCAGCGTGGTGCAGACCTACACGCCGGCAGAGCAGAAGCAGCTCGAGGACACCGACGGCGACCTCGGGTCGAGCGCGCCGGCGCTCCTACCGGAGAGCAATCCGCGCGTCGGCGTGCAGGGCGGCAAGGACAGCAAGCTGCGTGTGATCTCGCTGTCGACGCTGAACGGCCGCAACCGCAAGCCGGGCTCCGCGCTCGGCGGCCAGCTGCAGGTGCTCCAGCAGCCGGACGGGCAGCTCTTCAGCGCGCCGGCGGTGGCCGGGAGCCGCATGTTCGTGGGATCAGGCGGTGCCACCGTCGCCTACGACCTGAAGGGCTCGCGCCTCTCCGTGGCGTGGAGCAACAGCAATCCCGGCACCTCGCCAGTGATCGCCGGCGGCGGGCTGCTGGTGTTCGACCCGGAGGGTGGCGGCCTTCGCATCTACCGGCCGTCCGACGGGAAGCTGCTGCGCACGCTGCCCGCGGGCAGCGGCCACTGGAACTCGCCGGCGGTTGGCGACGGCCGCATCGCCCTGCCCGAGGGCGACGCGAACGACCACGCCAAGACCGGCGTCCTGGACATCTACTCGCGCTGAGCCGCCGCCGAGGCGCCCCTCGCCCGGCGGTTAAGCGTGCTTCCCTCGGGCACGCCCTCGCCGATCTCCTTCTCGCGCTCGATCTCCGCGTTCAGCTCGGCGCCGAACAGCAACGCCACGTTGGTCAGCCAGAGCCACGCCACCAGCACGATTGCGCCGGCGAACGCACCGTAGATCGCACCCACGTTCACGACTTTGGACACGTAGATCGAGAAGCCCGCCGACGCCGCCAGCCAGAGCAGCACGCCGACCGCCGCGCCCGGGGTCACCCAGCGAAAGGAGCGCTGCTCGACGTCGGGGGTGACGTAGTAGACGTAGGCGAAGACGAGCATCGCCACCGCCACGGCCAAGGGCCAGCGCACGATGTTCCAGACGTCGGCCGCCGTCGTCCCGAGCCCGACGAAGCCGAAGAGGTCCCTGGCAAATCCTCCGCCCACGAACACCAGCACGAGGCTCGTCAGCACCAGCACCATCAGCACCGCCGTGGACGCGATGTCGATTGCCTTGCGCTTCAGGAAGCTGCGCCCGTGCTCGACCTCGAAGACCACGTTGAGCGCCCTGCGCGCCGCCTCGAGCACGCCGGTGGTTCCGTAGAGGGCCACCACCACGCTGATCACGAGCGTCGTGGCGGCCGTGCCCTTGTGCTGCAGGGCGCCGCGTAGGGACGCGTCGAGCGGCACGAGCGCCGAGTGGGGCACGACCCCGCGGAGGTAGCCGATGATCGCGTTGTAGGTCTCCGGATACTGGCCGAGCAGGCCGAGCAGCGAGAGCGCCAGCAGCGCGGTCGGGAACAGCGACATCAGCCCGTAATAGGTCAGCGCCGCGGCGTGATGGGTCATCTGGTCGTTGTAGAACCCGATCAGCGTGCGCTTGACGATGGCGCGGAAGTGGCGCAACCCGCGGGCCGCCTACGCGGCGGACGGGACGCCGAACGCCCGCCCGATCTGCACGTGGCTGAGGCCGCCGAAGTAGGCGAGCTCGACCACCTTGCGCCTGGCCGTGGGCAGCTCCGACAGCGCCGTCCACACGGCGAGCCTGCCGGCCCCGGCCGGGCTGACCCGCGACCGCAGGCGGCGCGCCGCGACCTGCACGCGCTCGCCGCACCAGATCCTGTCGAGCCCGGCCCAGGCCGCGAAGCTGAGGCCGCCCACCGTGCCCGTGGCGGTGAGCAGCACGCCGGCGGCCGCCGCTGCGGCCACGCCGTGCGGGCCCAGGATCAGCACCACGGCCGCGGCTCCGACCCCCGGCCCCAGCGGCAGCATGCTGAGCGTGACGAGCGCGATGAGCACCGCGATCGAGTCGAACACCGAGGCGTTCACCCCGACCGCGTTGAGGAACAGCCAGTTGCGCGCGATCTGGGCGAAGACCGCGATCAGCACGAGGCCGAGCAGGCGGCTGCGGCCCTCGAGCGTCTGCATGATGGCGAGGCCCCTCCAGAGCCCGCGTCCCTTCGCGATGGCGAGGCTGCGGAGGCCCGTGCCCAGACCAAGCGTGACCGTCACGCAGATCACCGGGAGCCACCAAGGCAGCCCGAGCGGGCCGACGAGCGTGAACGAGGTGAGCGCGGCCAGCGTGGCCTCGACGGTCACGATCGGGAGCTCCGCCGCGATCAGGGCCGGCACTCGCGGGCTCTCGCCCGGAGCCGAGCGCCGCAAGGCGGTGATTCGCGCCGCCATTCCCAGCTGGTTGTTGAGCACGCTGCCGACGTAGCCCATGCTCGAGGCGCGGTAGAGCCGCCGGCGGCTGACCGTGGCGCCCGCAGCCTGCACGCAGACGTGCCAGGCCTCGCTGCGCGACAGCAGGGCCACCACCTGCAGCGCCACGCCGGCCACGACGATCCCGCCGGGCGCGGCGGTGATCGCTCTCTCGAACTCGTGCCACCTGCCGGCGATGACCGTCGCGATCGCAGCGGTGACCCCCACGGACACGATCGCCGTGAGCGCCCTGCGCCTCCTGCGGCACTGCGCGCGCAGCGCCCGCAACAAGTTCATGGCTCAGTCCGGCGGCGGGCCAGGCGCTCGGCGCATGCTCGCGCGCACGCGAGCTTCCTTCTCCTCGCGGGACTTCGCGTCGCGGCTGCTCTCGGCCGCCTCCGGAAGCAAACGGGCTGTCTCGTTGAGCACCTTGCTGCGCTTCTGGAACTTGCGCTCGTAGTCGCGTACCGCCTTGACGAGCTGGGCGTCGGCGCCATCGAGCTCCCTCGCGACCTCGTCGGCGTCGAGCTTGTCGTAGCCCTCCAGCGGCTCGGCGGAGCGCATGTAGCGGAGCTTGTCGAGCACCGGCGGCCGGTCCTGATGCGACCGCTCGTACTCCTCCACGGCCTCGAGCTGCACCTGAGACAGGTCGCGCAGGTGCTTCACGATCTCGTCGGACCTCAGCCCGTCGTAGCCGGGAATGGGAAGCCCGTCCTCGCTCGCCGAGTGCGGCGCGTCGTCGGAGCCGGAGCCGTTTTGCTCTCCGCCAGAAGAGCGATTGAGAAGACGGTCGAGGAAGCTCACTTGCCCACCTCCTCGTCCTGCACGCCGCCGTTGGGTCCAGAGGCCGCCAGCGCCGTGGCGCCCGCGGCCGTCGCCGCCTTCTGCAGCAGCGGCTGGAGCAGGTCGAGCGGGAATGGGAACACGATCGTCGCGCTCTCGTTGCCGCCGATCTCGCGCAGCGTCTGCAGGTAGCGCAGCTGGATCGTTGCCGGGTTGCGGCTGATCAGGTCGGCGGCGTCGAGCAGCTTGGCGGCGGCTTGGAACTCGCCCTCGGAGTCGATGATCTTCGCGCGCCGCTCGCGTTCGGCCTCTGCCTGGCGGGCCATCGCGCGCTGCATCCGCTCGGGGATCTCGACGTCCTTGATCTCGACCGTAGTGACCTTCACCCCCCAGGGCTCGGTCTGGTCGTCGATGATCTTCTGCAGGTCCTCGTTGAGGCGCTCGCGCTCCGATAGCAGCGAGTCCAGCTCGGCCTTGCCGAGTACCGAGCGCAGCGTCGTCTGCGCGATCTGCGAGGTGGCCGCCATCACGTTCTCGATCTCGACCACCGACTTGTTCGGGTCGACGACGTGGAAGTAGGTGA
>DAIMGB010000087.1:0-7211 GCA_036724195.1 Thermoleophilaceae bacterium | reverse complement strand
CGCGGGCGGCGGGGCAGCACGAGCGGCTGGCGGCGGCTTCCGCGGCGGCGCTGCCCGAGCTGGGCGGCGAGAGCGGCGCAAAGGTGGCAACGGCCATAGACCGGCTCGAGTGCTGCGGCGCGGCGCTCAAGCGGCTGGCCGACGGCCAGCTCGCGGACCCGGCCGAGCTCGGCCCCCTGAAGGTGGCGGGCGGAGCCAAGGCGCTCGCCACGCCGCCGCTCGACGAATACCGGGAGGCGCTGGCCAACTACTCGGAGCTCTGCGCCGCGCACCGCCAGTACCTCTCCCACAACCTCCTGCGGGTGCTGCTCGAGCTGTTCGGCGATCACCACGAGAAGCTCAAGCGCGAGCGCTCCGGGCTCGACTTCGAGGACCTCGAGCTCGTCACCCGCGACCTGCTGAAGGGTGACCCCGGCATCCGCGAGGCCTGGGCCGGGCGCTTCAGCCACGTGCTCGTGGACGAGTTCCAGGACACGAACCCGCTGCAGAACGAGCTGCTCGGCCTGCTGGCCACGGACAACCTGTTCCGGGTCGGCGACGAGAACCAGTCGATCTACGGCTTCCGCAACGCCGACGTGCGTGTGTTCCGCGAGCACCACGAGGCGGCCCGCGAGGCCGGGCGGGCGGAGAGCGTGACGGTGAACTTCCGCAGCCGCGGCGAGGTGCTCGACGCGATCGACCTGACCTTCTCGCGCCTCTGGGGCGAGGCCTACGAGCCGCTGCGGGAGCGGCCCGGCGCGCGCGACGAGCCACCGCGTGCCGACCCGAGCGTGGAGCTGCTTGTGGTGGACCGCAACAAGGCTCGCTGGGACGAGCGCTTCCAGGACGAGGAGGAGCCCTTCGGCGCGGGAATGCGCTCGGCGACGGCCTGGCGCGCCGCGGAGGCGCGACTGCTGGCCAAGCGCATCGAAGAGCTCACCGTGAAGGGCCCCTTCGAGCCGCGCGACGTGGTGCTGCTGATGCGGGCCACGACCCACATGAGCTTCTACGAGCGCGCCCTCGAGGAGCGCGGGATCCCGACCCACGTGGTCGGCGGCCGCGGCTACTGGAGCCAGCAGCAGGTCGCCGACCTGCGCAACTGGCTCGCCGCGCTCGCCAACCCGCTCGACGAGCTCGCGCTCTACTCCGTGCTGGCCTCCCCGCTCGTGGGCGCGTCGATCGACGCGGTGGCGCTGCTTGGCCTGCACGCCCGCCGCTCGAAGCGCGACGCCTGGTGGATCCTGCGCGAGCCCGACGGGCTGATGGAGCTGATGCCCGAGGCCGACCGGCGCCGTATCGCCCGCTTCGTGGAGCGCTTTGAGCGCGAGCGCGCCGCGGCCTCGCGCGTGTCGCTCGAGACCCTGATCGACCGGGCCGTGACCGCCACCGGCTACGACGCACACGTTCTCGCCCTGCCGGCGGGCGACCGCCGCATGGCCAACGTACGCAAGCTGATGCGGATGGCGCGCGAGTATGAGGCCGACGAGGGCCGCGACCTGCGCGGCTTCATCGACTTCGTGGCCGAGCGCGACCTGATCCAGGACCGCGAGGGGGAGGCCCCGCTCGAGGCGGAGGAGCTCGACGCGGTGAGGCTGATGACGGTCCACCGGGCGAAGGGGCTCGAGTTCCCGGTCGTGTGCGTGGCCGACCTCGGGAAGACGGGCCGCGAGGACACGGGCTCGCTGCGGATTTCGAGCGACGGCGAGGTGGGACTGCGGCTGGCCTCGATGAGCGGCGGCAAGGTGGACACCGCCGAGCTCGAGCGCATCAAGAAGGCGCAGAAGCTCGCGGGCGAGGAGGAGGAGCGCCGGATCTTCTACGTCGCGGCCACCCGCGCGGAGGAGCACCTGATCCTGAGCGGCGCAACAGACCTCGAGACGCGCCCGGATGCCCAGCCGCTCGGCGAGCCGATGGCGTGGGCGTGGCGCGAGCTCTGCCCCGGGCTGCCCACGGAGGGCGCCAGCGGCATCCACGTCGAGCAGTACGAGGCCCGCGACGTGAAGGTGCGCTGGATGCGATGCGCGCCCGACACGGTCGACGAGCTGCTGCCGCCGGCCGACCGCGCCCCGGCGCGCCCGGCGCCGGTCGAGTCGAACGGCCATGCCCAGGTGCCGATGGAGCACGCTGCCCTGCCGGCGCCGCGCGCGCTGCCCGTCAGCCGCCTGAGCTACTCGGCGATCGCCGGCTACGAGCGCTGCTCGTACCGCTTCTACCTCCAGCGCGCCCTGCGACTGCCCGGCGGCAGCGCGCTCGAGCCCGGACGCGGAGCGGCCCCACCCGAGGCATACGGCGTGGACGCCGCCATCGAGCCGGAGCCCAGCGACGACGCCGGCCCCGCCGACGAGCCGCGCGCCGCCGACGAGCTCAGCCCGCTGCTGCGCGGCTCGCTCGTGCACCAGCTGCTCGAGGGCATCGACTTCCGCCGCCCACAGGTGCCGCCGGAGAAGGAGGTGGCTGAGCTGATCGAGCGAAACGGCGCGGAGGTGCGGGATGAGGAGGTGGCCGACCTGATCGACATGGTCGAGCGCTTCACCCGCTCGGAGCTGCGCACGCGGCTGGCGGCCGCCAGCCGCGTGCGCGCCGAGCTGCCCTTCTCGTTCACCGTCACGCCGCCGGAGGCGCGCGGGCGCAGCGTGCTGATGAACGGCGTCGTGGACGTGCACGCCGCCGAGCAGGACCGCACGCTGATCGTGGACTACAAGAGCGACCCGCTCGAGGGCCGCGAGCCCGCCGACCTGGTGGCCGAGGGCTACGAGCTCCAGCGGCTCGTCTACGCACTCGCCGCGCTGCGAGCGGGCGCCGAGCGCGCCGAGGTGGCCTACGTCCTGCTCGAGCGGCCCGACGAGCCGGTGCTCGCCGAGTACGCCGCCGGGGACGCGGAGCGGCTGGAGCGGGAGCTGCTCGCTCTCGCTCGCGGCATCGTGGCGGGCGATTTCGAGCCCACTTCGGAGCCCCATCGCGAGCTCTGCGCCGGCTGCCCCGGCCAGCCCGCGCTCTGTAAGTGGCCGCCCGAGCTGACGCTCAGGGGGTGAAGGGCGCGTGAGCCTGCCCTTTCCGTCGGGGGGCGGCCCTACATTCCGCCCCATGCCACTTTGCTTCATCGACCCGCAGGAAGCCATCAGGGTCGTCGCCGAGAGCGTCGGCCGGGAAGCGCGCCGCCAGCTGCTGGGGGAGGTGGTGCGCGCCTGGGTCGACGAGATCCCCGACGACGAGCTCGACGTGCACTACGCGAAGGCCGTCGAGGAGCTCGACGACGACGATCTCTCGATGCTCGCCGCGTGGCACGCCTCGCTCGAGATCGGCCAGCCGATCGCCAACAAGGACTTCCTGCTGAGGGCGTTCGCGCGCCTGGGCGAGCATCGCCGCGAGGCGCTGCGCATCGCCGCCGGCTTCAAGGGCGACGACGCCTTCGAGGCCGGCGTCTCGGAGGAGCAGGCGCTCGACACCGTGCTGCCCTGGCTCTCCGCCGAGCGCACCATGGAGCTCGCCGCCGAGGCGGTCGATCTCTACTGCTGGGACAGATTGGGAAGCGACAACTAAGAGGCCGCGAGAGCCGTCGCCTCGCGGCGTCCTCGGTCGCTCGCGTGCCTTCGCACGCGTCGCTCCCTGCGTCCTTGCGACGCTCGGCTCTCGCGGCTCTCAGCGCGGTGCTGCTGGCCCTCGTTGTTGCTCTCGCCGCCTGCGGCGGCTCGTCTTCCGTTGCTTCCTCCGCCCGAGTTGTGCGCGTGGTCGACGGCGACACCGTCGTCCTCTCCGGCATCGGCAAGGTGCGGCTGATCGGGATCGACACGCCCGAGGTGTACGGGGGGCAGGAGTGCTTCGGGCGGCAGGCCTCCGCCTACGCGGAGCGCGTGCTCGCGCCGGGTGCCAAGGTTGGCTATCGGATCGGCGTCGAGGCGCGCGACCGCTACGGGCGGGCGCTCGCCTATGTGTACCTCGAGGACGGCCGGATGTTCAACGAGATGCTTGCGTCCGAGGGCTACGCCACGCCGCTCACGATCCCGCCGAACGACGAGTTTGCGGGTCGCTTCGTGGCGGACGCACGCGAGGCCCGCCACGCGGAGCGCGGGCTCTGGCGTGCGTGCTCGCGCGGCTGATCAGGCGGCGGGGACCGAGGCGGGGTCGGCGCTCACGTGGGCGCGGGAGTCGCGCGTGCGGATCAGGAGCCAGGCCATGAGCGCCCCGAAGACCGCGAAGCCCGCGCCCACCATGAACGCGTCCTGGAAGCCGGAGGTGAGCGCCGCGGGCACGGCGGACTTTGCGCCGTGCGCGGCCGTCATCGCGTTGTCGGTCGTGCCGGTCGCCACCGCGGCGAGGATCGCCAGGCCCAGCGCGCCCCCCACCTGCTGGGAGGTGTTGATCAGGCCGCTGGCCAGGCCGGAGTCCTCGCCGCTGACGCCGGCCACGGCCGCGATCGTGACTGGCACGAAGGCGAAGCCGAGCCCGGCACCGGCCACGATCGAGGGCCCCAGCACGTCGCTGGCGTACGAGCCGCCGGCCGACGCCTGCGAGAACCACACGAGCCCGGCCGCCACGAGCAGCATCCCGAAGATCAGCACGGGCTTGAACCCGACCTTCGTCGAGAGCTGGGACGCGATGCCCGCCGTGGCGATGATCGTGAACGCCAGCGGCAGATAGGAGAGGCCGGCCTTGAGCGCATCGAAGCCGAGCACCTGCTGCATGTAAAGCGAGATGAAGAAGAACATCGAGAACAGCGACGCGCCGATCAGCAGCCCGCTGACGTTCGCCCCCGTGAGGGTGCGCGAGGTGAAGATCCGGAACGGCACGAGCGGCTGCGTCGAGCGCAGCTCGATCGCGATGAAGGTCCCGAGGAGGACGATCGCCGCGGCCAGCAGGCCGAGCGTCTGGGTCGAGGCCCAGCCGGCGCTGTTGGCGTCCACCAGCGCATAGACGAGAGCCGAGAGCCCTGCCGTCACGGTCACGGCGCCGAGCACGTCGAAGCTGCGCCTGCCAGCGCCCGAGCGCGACTCCTCGATCAGCCGCGGTGCGACGGCGGCGGCCACGAGGCCGATCGGCACGTTCACCCACAGCACCCACTCCCAGCCGGCCCACTGGGTCAGCATTCCGCCCGCCAGCACGCCCGCCGCGCCGCCGCTGCCGGCCACCGCTCCCCAGACGCCCAGCGCGCGGTTGCGCTCGGCGCCCTCGGTGAAGGTGGTCGTGAGGATCGACAGTGCGGCGGGGGAGACGATGGCGGCGCCCAGGCCCTGCACGGCACGGGCGACGATCAGCATTCCCTCGGAGTTCGAGAGCCCGCCGGCGAGCGACGCAAGCGCGAACAGCACGAGGCCGGCGATGAAGATGCGGCGCCGGCCGAGAAAGTCGGCGAGGCGGCCGCCCAGCAGCAGGAAGCCGCCGAACGTGAGCGTGTAGGCGTTCACCACCCAGGCGAGGTTGGCCTGCGAGAAGTTCAGCGCGCGCCCTATCGAGGGCAGCGCGACGTTCACGATCGAGGCGTCGAGCACGACGACGAACTGGGCGGTGGCCAGAAGTCCGAGGGCGAACCACTTGCGTCGTGCTGCCTCCTGTGCAGGTGTCATTTGTAAACGGCCTCTCCGACGGGTACGCTTTCACAGAAGCGGAATTCTGATTCCGCTGGAGGGTGCAATATATGGAATCGTCATTCCGTTTGTCAAGCGCAACTGTGAAACGCCCCCAGCGGGCCGACGCTGTGCGCAACCGGGCGAGCGTCCTCGAGGCCGCCCGAGCCGCCTTCGCGGAGGAGGGGCTCGACGCCGACGTCGCGTCGATCGCCGAGCTCGCCGGGGTCGGCGTGGGCACCGTCTACCGGCACTTCCCGACCAAGGAGGCCCTGCTCGCCGCCCTGATCAGCGATCACTTCGAGCGCCTGGTCGAGATCGCCGAGCGGGCGGAGGCCGAGGGCAGCTCTCCCTGGGAGGCGATCGAGCAGATGGTCTGGAACTGCGCCCAGCGCTCCGCGGAGGACCACGGTCTCTGCGAGATCCTCTCCCAGCCGCCGCCGCTGCTCGGCACGTTGCCGGCGTCCCTGCGGCTGCGTGAGGTCAGCGGGCGGCTCGTGGCCGCCGGCGTGGCCGACGGCTCGGTCCGCCCCGACGCCACCGTCGCCGACATACCGATGATGATGTGCGGCTTCGGCAAGATGGCCGCGCTTCAGCGCCGCGGCGTGGGCCCGCTCGGGCTCGACTGGCGGCGCTACCTCACGATCATGCTCGACGGCCTCCGGGCCCGGTGATCGCCAGCCAGGTCTCCGGACAGGGTCCCCCGCTCGTGATGGTGCACGGGGCGGCCAACGACCGCACGAGCTTTGCGCTGGTGCGCCCGCACCTGGAGCACGCCTTCACCGTGATCGGGATCGACCGGCGCGGCCGCGGCGCCAGCGACGACGGGGAGGAGTACTCGATCGCAGCCGAGGTCACGGACGTGGTGGCGGTCGTGCGGGAGGCGGGCGACGGCGCGTTCCTGATGGGCCACTCCTACGGCGCGCTGCTGGCGCTCGAGGCGGCGCTCGAGCTCGGCGAGCTGCCGCGCCTCGCGCTCTACGAGGCGCCGATCGGCGGGCAGCTGGCCACCGATCGGCGGATCGAAGAGCTCGAGCGGCTGCACGAGGAGGGCCGCGAGGAGGAGCTGCTGCTCCTCTTCCTCAGGCAGGTGTCCGGCATGTCGGAGCAGGAGATCGAGCAGCTGCGCGGCACGCCCAGCTGGCATGCGCGCCTCGCGGCCGCCCACACGATCCCGCGCGAGCTGCGCGCCGAGGCCGGCTGGTGCCTGCGGCCGGAGCGCTACGCGGAGCTCGGCGTGCCCACGCTGATGCTCGTCGGCGAGGACAGCCCCGCCTGGGCGGTTCGCTCTACCGACGCCATCGCACGGGCCCTGCCGAACGCCGAGGTGCACACGCTCGCCGGCCAGGGCCACTCCGCCACGCTGCACGCGCCCGAGCTGCTCGCCGGGGAGCTGACGGCGTTTTTTCGGAACGAGCGGGATCATCCGAAATAGCCACTTGACGGTTCGCCCGACCGATGTTCTACTGGGCACCAGAGACGCGGACCCCAGCGCAAAGAGCGAGGCCACGAGGTGTCAGGCCCGCCGCGCAGCCGCAGCGACCCTCGTGTCGTTTGTGGCGCGCTCCTCAAGCGCCGGTTCGCGTCTCTTTTTTTGTGCCGGCGGCTAGCCGAGCAGGGCGTTGATCTCGGCGATCGCCTGCTGGGCGTCCTGGAAGCGGACCGCACTCA